>NZ_JAAQWY010000024.1:0-90415 GCF_012985765.1 Pseudomonas sp. WS 5071
GGTTGATGCGTCTTGAATCGGCCCACTGCTGCTAAGCTTATCCACAATTGCTGGGACAGAAATCAGCAATCCGTCCTGGGTCAATTTTCAATCGGCAGGGTGGGTCAGTTTTCAATCAGCGCCAACACACCTTGCCATCGACTTTCGTCGGATTAAACAAAATGCCATCACAAATGGCTAAGTTTTCCGCGATTGGTGCCGACAGCCTCTTGAGCAATGCGTGCTAAGTAGAGCTGCCGGTTGAAAAGGCTGCCTGCGCTGTTACATGGAAGGTTGCACCCGTACGCATCCCCACTCTCGGCATAAGAAGTCCCATGAAATGAATCTCAAGTTCAGCCATAAAATCCTTCTGGCCGCTTCAGGCGTCGTGGTTCTGGCGTTTGCGTTGTTCACTTTGTACAACGACTACCTGCAGCGAAACACCATCAAGCAAAACATCGAGTCCTCGGTGCAACAAGCTGGGAACCTGACTGCCAGCAGCGTTCAGAATTGGCTGAGTGGCCGAATTCTAGTACTCGAAAGCCTCGCACAAAACGTAGCCCACCAAGGCAAGCAAGCAGATTTGGCCGGATTGGTGGATCAGCCTGCGTTAACGTCGAATTTTCAGTTCACCTACGTTGGCCAAGCGAACGGCGTATTTACACAGCGCCCTGACGCCAAGATGCCAGACGATTACGACCCGCGTGAACGTCCTTGGTACAAACAAGGTGTAAGTGCCGGTAAGACCATGCTTACGCCGCCCTACATGGCAGCGGTAGGCGGCTTGATCGTGACCATCGCCATGCCTGTGAAAAAAGATGGCGAGTTACTCGGTGTGGTAGGTGGGGACTTGAGCCTCGACAGCCTGGTGAAAATTATCAACTCCGTGGATTCGGGCGGCCTTGGCTACGCGTTTCTGGTGAGCGGCGATGGCCAGATCATCGTAAGCCCGGAAAAAGATCAGGTCATGAAAAACCTGAAAGACATCTACCCATCCAGCTCGTTGCGAATTGAGAAGGGTATTCAGGAAGTCAGCGTGAATGGACATGAGCGGATTATGTCTTTCACACCGGTAACCGGTTTACCTGCTGATTGGTATATCGGTCAGTCGCTGGACAAAGAGAAAGCTTACGCCCCACTTTCTAAATTCCGCACCTCTGCGTTTATAGCCATGTTTATCGCAGTGGCTGTGATTGCAGTTCTGCTTAGCCTGTTGATTCAGTTCCTTATGCGCCCTTTGACCACCATGGGCCGAGCCATGCAAGACATTGCACAAGGCGAGGGTGACTTGACTCGTCGTCTGGTAATCGAAAGCAAGGATGAGTTTGGGATGCTCGCCAGTTCTTTCAACCAGTTTGTAGAACGTATTCACGCATCGATTTCGGAAGTTTCTTCGGCAACACGTCAAGTCCATGATTTGTCCCAACGAGTGATGGCTTCGTCTAACGCGTCGATCATTGGTTCTGACGAACAAAGTGCACGGACCAACAGCGTGGCCGCGGCGATTAACGAACTGGGCGCTGCAACCCAGGAAATTGCACGTAACGCGGCTGATGCGTCACAACACGCCAGCGGAGCAAGCGAACAGGCCGATGATGGCCGTCAGGTGGTTGAGCAAACCATTCAAGCGATGACTGAGTTGTCGCAAAAAATCAGCTTGTCGTGTGCCCAGATTGAAACCCTGAACGCTAGCACTGACAACATTGGTCATATCCTGGATGTAATTAAAGGTATCTCCCAGCAAACCAACTTGCTCGCCCTTAACGCGGCGATTGAGGCGGCACGTGCAGGTGAAGCTGGGCGCGGATTCGCCGTTGTGGCCGATGAGGTGCGCAACCTCGCACATCGCACGCAGGAGTCGGCAGAAGAGATCCATAAAATGATCACTTCCTTGCAAGTGGGCTCGCGGGAAGCGGTGACCACCATGAATGCCAGTCAGGTGTCCAGTGAGGAGAGTGTGGAAGTGGCTAACCAGGCGGGCGCACGCTTGATCAGCGTCACTCAACGTATTGAAGAGATTGACGGCATGAACCAGTCAGTGGCCGCTGCCACTGAAGAACAAACCGCCGTAGTTGAAACCCTCAACGTTGATATCAACCAGATCAACCTGTTGAACCAACAAGGCGTGGTCAATCTTAATGAAACGCTCAAGGACTGTGATGCGCTGTCGCAGCAAGCGAGTCGACTGAAGCAATTGGTCGACAGTTTCAAAATCTGACCCACAAGCTGGCAATCGCTTTGTCCACAGCCCTGTCGTTTGAAACGTCAGGGCTGTTTTGCTTTTCGGCGGTCCAGATACTCAGTGATGGCGCTGACCGCGCGCTGCAAATGCAGCCCCAACTCGGCCACACAGGCTTCGACCTCTTTTGCCCGGGCGAGACGCAAAAGGGTGCGGTGATCGTCTTGAGCCAGAGGGCCGAGATTCATTTGCTCAAGATTAAAGCGAAGAAAACGCTCTTCCTCAATCAGTCCGGCATCAACCAAAGCCAAAAGCTTCTTGTTAGATGCTTTGTTATAGAGCGCCTGATGAAACTGCCGATTCAAGGTGCCGACTTTGCTCAAGTCAGTTTCGGCTTCCATCGCCTCGATAAATCCCGATGCGGCTGCCAGATCCTGGTCATCCAGTAACGGAACAGACTGACGCAATGCCTCGGCTTCCAACAACAAGCGCAGCTCGTAGGACTCCAGTGAATTGTCTTCAATCAAAGGCGCCACCACTGCACCTTTGTACTGCACTACATGCAATAAGCCTTGGGACTCCAGTTGGCGCAATGCTTCGCGCACCGGCATGCGGCTCACACCAAACAGATCGGCCAGCGCCTCTTGGCGAATCGCCGTACCGCATGGCAGACGCCCGTCGAGGATGGCATTACGCAATGACTCTTCGATTACCGCGCGAGCTTGATGAGCTGCTACAGGGCCATGAACTTCAATGCTGCTTAAAGGGTTTCGTTTTACGGCCACGTTCGCGCACCTGCGTATGACATTCAGCTTGCTTGTTTGGATCCAAATGAAGGTAGGTACAGACCAAATCCTTGTCAAATCCTGTAACAACAAGTTTACCGTAACGACAGGTGAGTCCATCCATATCGAATTTCAGAACTGTCTTACAGACTGTCTGTCAGAAGACCTTCACGCGGGATAACTCGCCATTTCATTGTTTTTGGTACCACCACGACCGGCGATCATTTGCAGCAAGGCTGAGTAACAGGGCTTCGGTTTACTCAGGCTCGACTATATTCACCTAGGCACGGCCAGGCACGTGCGCAAAGGTGCAGTCAGCGCGCTGTTTAAGAATTAATTTGCAACACTCTTGACTGAAACCCACTCGCCGCGCAAAATTAATAGTTAGCAAACTAACATTATGTGACGCTTCTCTTGTCTGACACCCTTGATTCACTTCAAATGAGCATCAGCACTGGCATGGTGGTCGCGACCCGCCATTGGCGTCGCGTGTGCCAGACCACGCTGGTCAATTACGGAATTTCCGAAGCTTGCGCCATGCCGCTGCTGATTATCGGCCGCCTGGGCGAGGGTGTGCGGCAGGTTACTGTGGCCCATGCAGCCGGTATGGAAAGCCCATCGTTGGTGCGCTTGCTTGATCAGTTGTGCAAAGACGGCTACGTCCGCCGTTGCGAGGACGCCAGTGACCGCCGCGCCAAAACGTTAAGCCTGACAGACTCCGGGCGTGCTCTTGCGCAGTCCATTGAGGCGCAGTTGGTTCAATTGCGCCGTGCGGCGCTGGCCAATGTGCCAGTCGCCGATCAAGAAGCCGCGTTGCGAGTGATCCAGGCATTCGAAGCGGCTGGCCAACTGCCTGATGGGGCTGCTTCTTGAACGGCTTCTTCAGCAGCATGCCGCCTGCACGCGACTGGTTTTACGGCGTACGCACATTCGCCGCATCGATGATCGCGTTGTACATCGCCCTGCTCATGGAAATGCCGCGCCCGTATTGGGCGATGGCAACGGTTTATATCGTTTCCAGCCCCTTCGTAGGCCCTACCAGCTCCAAGGCCGTGTACCGCGCCCTGGGTACTTTGCTGGGGGCATCGGCAGCCGTGTTCTTTGTGCCGCTGTTCGTCCAGACACCGTTTTTACTGGTACTGGTCATTGCGCTCTGGACCGGCATTCTGTTGTTCCTGTCGCTCCATCTGCGCACCGCCAACAGCTACGTGTTCATGTTGGCGGGCTACACCATGCCGATGATCGCACTGCCGATTGTGGATAACCCGCTCAACGTCTTCGACATTGCCATTTCGCGGACCGAAGAAATCATGCTCGGCATCGTCTGCGCCGCCGTCGTGGGCAGCATGTTCTGGCCGCGCCGCCTGACCCCCGTGTTCATTGATGCGGCGGGCAAGTGGTTTGGTGATGCGGCCAACTACAGCAAACACTTTCTGGCCCGAGATGTAGAGCCCAATAAGGTCAGCGGCCTGCGTTCCTCGATGGTGGCCACGTTCAACACCCTTGAACTGATGATCGGCCAATTACCCCATGAAGGTGCGCACCCGCAAACCGTGCGTAACACCAAAGAATTGCGCGGGCGCATGATTCACTTGCTGCCTGTCGTGGATGCACTGGACGACGCGCTGTACGCCCTTGAGCGGCGCACGCCCGAGCTGGTAGAGCAAGTCACGCCACTGCTCGACCGCGCGCAACAATGGCTTGAAAGCACCCGCGAAGGCGCGCCTATTGAGCACTGGAAGGCCCTGCGCCACGAACTTGAGGCCCTGCAACCGAGCGCGGCGGCGCTGGATGATCGGCGTCAGCTGCTGTTGTCCAACGTGTTGTACCGCTTGGGTGAGTGGATCGATCTATGGCAAGACTGCAGAAGTTTGCAGCAGGCCATTACGACGGGAAATCAAGATGTCTGGCGCGCGGTGTATCGACATTGGCGGCTGGGTCGCCTGACGCCGTTTCTGGACCGCGGCCTGATGCTCTATTCGGCGTTCTCGACTGTGACCGCCATCGTGGTGGCGTGCGTGTTGTGGATTTTGCTGGGCTGGACAGACGGGGCGAGTGCCGTGATTCTGGCCGCTGTAGCCTGCAGTTTCTTTGCTGCGATGGACGATCCGGCCCCGCAAATCTACCGCTTCTTTTTCTGGACCTCGCTGTCGGTACTGTTTGCCAGTTTGTACCTCTTTGTGATCTTGCCCAACCTGCATGATTTCCCCATGTTGGTTCTGGCGTTCGCTGTGCCCTTTATCTGCGTCGGCACCCTCACCGTGCAGCCGCGTTTCTACCTGGGCACGTTACTGACGATTGTGAACACTGCCTCTTTTATCAGCATTCAGGGCGCCTACGACGCGGACTTCATGGTGTTCATAAATGCCAACCTTGCAGGCCCTATCGGCTTGCTGTTTGCATTTGTGTGGACGCTGATCGCCCGGCCGTTCGGTGCTGAGCTGGCGGCCAAGCGCCTAACCCGTTTTAGCTGGCGGGATATTGTACGGCTCACCAAACCCGCGACGCTGGCCGAACACCGGCAAATGGGGGCGCAAATGCTTGATCGCCTGATGCAGCATTTGCCGCGCCTGGCCATGACCGGGCAAGACACCGGCATTGCGGTACGCGAGTTGCGCGTCGCGCTTAATCTGCTGGACTTGCTTGCGTATGCACCTCGTGTGACCGGCGGCCCGCAACTGCTGCTGCGCCAAGTGGTCAGTGACGTAGGGGATTACTTTCGCAGTTGCCTGATGGCCGGTGAACGCCTGCCTGTTCCTGCAGGGTTACAGATGACCATGGACCGAACGCGCCGCGCCCTCAATGCCAATGATTTGCAGGACGAAAGTGATGCCCGTGTTCATTTGTTGCACGCGCTAAGCGGTCTGCGGCTGGCCCTGTTGCCCGGCGTCGAATTTATCGTTGACAACGACGACCTGCCCCAGCCGCACGTACAAGGTATTGATGGAGCACCGCTATGATCGGGGATGTGGATATCAGCGGCGTGTTCCTGCCTACCTTTCTGGTGTTGATGGGCATCACCTATTTACTGTTTTTGGTGGTACACGCGGTTCTGACGCGTGTGCACTTTTACCGCCTGGTCTGGCACCGGGCTTTGTTCAACGTCGGTCTCTACGCTCTGCTTCTCGGCGTTGTGGATTCGTTAAGTCGATATTTGATGACATGAAAAAACCGTTATTGACCCTGGGCCGCGTCGTTCTCACCTTGCTGGTGGTGGCGTTTGCCTGCGTCGTGGTCTGGCGCATGACCATGTACTACATGTTTGCGCCGTGGACACGGGACGGCCACATCCGTGCCGACATCGTGCAGATTGCCCCCGATGTCTCGGGCCTGATCAAACAGGTTGAGGTGCGTGACAACCAGCCGGTCACCCGTGATCAGGTGTTATTTGTGATCGACCAGGAACGCTTCAAGCTGGCGCTGCGCCAGGCCCAAGCCACCCTGGCCGATCGCAAGGAAACCCTGGCCCAGGCCCAGCGTGAAAGTCGTCGTAACAAAGGCTTGGGCAATCTGGTCGCCCGCGAGCAACTGGAAGAAAGCCAGTCCCGCGAAATGCGTGCACAAGCGGCGCTCACCGAGGCCCAAGTGGCGGTGGATAGCGCTCAGCTCAACCTTGACCGCACCGTCGTGCGCAGCCCGGTGGACGGGTATGTCAACGACCGGGCGCCGCGGGTCAACGAATTCGTCACAGCCGGGCGGCCGGTGTTATCCATTGTCGACAGCAGCTCATTTCATATTGATGGCTATTTCGAAGAAACCAAACTCGATGGTATTCACGTCGGCCAGAGCGTGGATATCCGTGTGGTGGGTGACAATGCGCGTTTGCGCGGGCATGTCGAGAGCATTGTCGCGGGCATTGAAGACCGTGACCGCAGCAGCGGCCAGAACCTGCTGCCAAACGTCAACCCGGCGTTCAGCTGGGTACGGCTGGCACAACGCATTCCGGTGCGCATTGTGTTCGACGAAGTGCCGGAAGATTTCCGTATGATCGCCGGGCGAACCGCCACGGTTTCGATTATCGAAGACTCACCCAAAACCACGCCTGCGCAGGAGCAAGCGCAATGAAAGCGGTTCACCTGGCGGCCGTGGGGCTGGGTTTGTTGCTGTCCGGCTGCCAACTGGTGGGGCCGGACTATCACCTGCCTAAAGACGCCGCGCTGCAGCGCCCCGATTTGCAGGGAGGGTTTGCGGGCGAGGGGGCCAACGTGATGTCGGCGCCCGTGCCTGCCGATTGGTGGAAGCTCTATCGGGACCCGAAGCTTAACGAGCTGGTGCGTCAGGCGCTCGCCTCCAACACGGACCTGCGCGTTGCAGCCGCTAACCTGTCGCGGGCACGGGCTCAGGTTGAGCAAGCGCAATCAGCGGGCGGCTGGAGCGGTTCGGCCAAGGCGGGCGCCCAGCGCTTGCAGGAGTCTGGCGAAGCGTTCCTGTTGGCCGACAAGGTGCCTGTGGCCAACGTAGGCGACCTTGGCATCAGCACTTCGTATCAGTTCGATTTATGGGGCACCTTGCAGCGCGGTATCGAGGCGGCACAGGCCAATGCTGACGCCACCCAGGCCGCCGCTGACACTGCTCGTATCACCTTGGTGGCAGACGTGGTACGGGCGTATACCCAAGTGTGCGCGGCCAACGAGGAGCATCACATTGCTGAAGAGTCACTCCAGCTGCAGGCGCAAAGCACGCGATTGACCCAGCAACTGCGCGATGCAGGGCGCGGCGACGAAACTCAGGTCACGCGGTCTGAAACTCAATTCAAATCGTTGCGCGCCGAACTGCCTCGCTACGAAGCCTTGCGCCAGTCCGGGCTGTTTCGTCTATCGATGTTGCTGGCCAAACCGCTGAACCAACTGCCCACGGGCGTAGCCACTTGCGCCGAGTTGCCGCAGATCGCGCAATTGTTGCCCGTGGGTGACGGTGCCGCGCTGCTCAAGCGCCGTCCCGATGTGCGTCAGGCCGAGCGTCATCTGGCGGCAGCCACCGCCGAGATCGGCGTGGCCACAGGCGCCCTTTACCCCGACATCAGCATCGGCGCGAGCATTGGCACTGTTGGCATCATCGACAACCTTGGCACTGCGCCGACCAATCGTTGGGGCTTTGGCCCGCTGTTAAGTTGGACTATTCCTACAAACGGCTCGCGTGCGCGTATCCGTGAAGCCGAAGCCGCCACCCAAGGTGCGCTGGCCAAGTTCGACGGCGTTGTTCTAAACGCGATCCGCGAAACCCAGACCAGTCTGGTGCAATACACCGCGTTGTTGCAGCGCCGCGATGCCTTGGCCGAAGCAGAAGCATCAGCCAAGACAGCCGCCGACCAAACCCACCAATTCTTTCAGGCGGGGCGCGAGTCGTTCCTGGCGGACCTGCAAGCGACCCGGGTTTACACGGATATGCGCGCGCAATTGTCAGCGGCCAACACTCAGGTTGCCATGAGCCAGATCGACTTGTTTCTGGCCCTCGGTGGTGGCTGGGAAAGCGGACGAACGCAAGCGGCGACCCACGCCAAACCCTGATGGCGTTGCTATGCTCTGAGAGGTCGGTATCAAAACGATGGCTCAGGGCGTCGAGACACTTTTAGCCCCTCCCCATCGCGCAAAATGGCTCGATGGGGATTCTAATAATGAAAAACCCTTATGCTCCCGGTTTCTGGTGTGCGGTCGTCGCGGTGGTGCTGCTGTCTGCTACGTACTTCTACGGCATCATGTTGGCGCACCAGATCGACAAGGCGTTGTTCTTCCTGGACAGCGCCAGTGCATTGATTGCGGTATTGGCTATTGCTGTGGTGGCTTGGGCATTGGTGCAAACCCGGCAAATCAAGAAGCGTCAGGTTGAAGCCGGTCAGACCCGGGTTCTGATCTGGGACACCAAAATCGCATTACGCCGCGTCGAAACAGTCTTCGATCGCTACTTCTGGGGCAGCTACTGGCAGCCGGGGCGCACGTTTGAAGCGTTCATGGGAGAACTGACCGGAACGCCACTCGAAAAAAGCCTTGATGCCCTCAAATCTCAATGCCTGCAACTCGATAAAGCCTTGCCCTCGGAAGAGCGTCAGTGGCTCGATAACGCACGCGAGTTATCTGACGTAGCCGCTGCCATGGCCCGAGAGCGGTATCAGTTGGATTACTCAGATTCGTCTGTGAATTCCGTGGGAGAAATCTGCGTAGATCATGACCTGGAAGTGTTGGTGTACACCTGGAGCGCCATCCTCAAGAATTTCGATCATCGCCTGGATGAAATAGAGCGTCTCTTGGCCCGCCCAGCATGAATTTTCATGACTGAAAATGTCCGAAAGAAGCGTGTGGCAAGTTGCCAGTGATACCCTGCTGCCACTTTTCGGCCCATGACGGGCTTGGCAAAGACCGCTTTTACTTTCAACACAACGGACATTGAACGGGTCAACTGATGAATAAACCATTAGGCGTGTTAGTAGGGATTGTTGTTATTGCAGGTGCTCTGAATACCGCTGGGGCGTGGTACACCGGCACCAAACTGGAAGGCGTGTTGCAAACGTCGATTCAGGAGGCCAACAAGGAACTGGCGTCTCAGTTGCAAGGTACGCCAACCCACGGCTCGGTCGAACTGGTCTCACTTGACCGTCACCTCTACAACAGCACCGCCCACTATCGCGTAAAGGTTGAGGATGACTCCGCCGGGCCGGATGCCCAGCCTGTAGAGTTGCTGTTCGTGGCCGACATCGAGCATGGTCCGTTGCCGTGGTCGCGCCTCAAAACCTTCAAGTGGATGCCAGTCATGGCAACGACCACGTATGCGCTGGAAAAAACACCGTTCACTGAAAAGTGGTTTGCTGCTGCCAAGGACCAATCGCCGCTGCAAGGCCAGGTCACACTGAATTACAACCGTTCGGTTGAAGGCCGTATGGAGTTTCTGCCGCTCGAAGCCGCCCTGGACGCAAACTCCAGCCTCAGCTTCTCGGGCATGACCATGGAAGGGACGTCCGGTGCCGACGGTCAAAACCTCAAAGGCAAAGGCTACATGGATCACTTCAAACTGCATGCCGTGTCGCTGAACAAACCGCCTTTGTTGATTGAGCTGAACGGCCTGACCGTGGCCAGTGACCTGGACAAAAGTGAATTTGGCTTCTTTCTGGGTCAGAACTTTATCAATTTGAATGAAACCCGGTTTACCTTCGGCAATCGCCAATCGGTGCTCAAGGTCAATAATTTTGAATACACCGGCTCCACCTCGGCCAAAGGCAAGTTGTTGTCAGGGCGACTGGACTACAAAGTCGGTGACGTTTCGCTCAACAACAACCCGGTCGGCAGTGCACAACTGGTCTTGAGCGCCAGCAGCCTGGACATCCCTGCGATGCAATCGATGTTGCAGATTTACCAGACCAAATTTCAGCCTAAACCTGACGGCACACTGCCCGCGACTGAGCTGACCCCGGCCGAGCAAACCCAGCTACAAACCAATCTTGATACGTTGCTGGCGGGTAAACCGCACATGGCGGTCGAGACGCTGACGGTGAAAACGCCGAATGGCGAAAGCGAGTTCAACCTGGCAGTTGCACTGGCTCAGCCTGCTGCCCTTGATCAGCCGCCGGTGGAAATCACCAAGCAACTGCTGACCTCGCTGGTAGCCAAGTTGCAGCTGTCCAAGCCGATGATTGCCGACCTCGCCGGTGTACAGGCGCAACTGGAAGGCCAAACCGACCCGCAGACCCTGGCGCAGGTTGGCACCATGACCAGCGACATGGTCAGCAACATCGCTGTGGGTGCCGGGCTGGCAAAAGTGGAAGGCGACAACATTGTGGCGTCGCTTGACTACGCGGCAGGCAACGTGGATTTCAACGGCCAGAAAATGAGCCTTGAAGACTTCATCAACCAAATGACTCTGCGCTTCAACGCGCCGATTCAGTAATTACCCCAGCGCCTCATGCCTCGTCAGCGGTGACAGAAAACCTGTCGCCGCTGCCGTGCAACACGATGCGTCAATACGCCATCGACCACGTCAGGCTGTAGGTCCGACCGCGGCCCTGATAGTCGTACAAGTATTCCGGTCCGTATGTTGGCGAGTAGAACAGCGCTGCACGCTGGCCCCACACGGTGCTGTATTCCTTGTCGAGCAGGTTCTGGATACCCGCGCTGAACGTGCCAAATCCGGTTTCTTGGCTGCCCATTAAATCGAACGTGGTGTAGCCGCTGATTGTGTGGTCGGCATCGTCCTTGAGGGTGAATGCATGGTTGCCTTGCAGGCGTACGTTACGTCCATCTCCGTGCCATCCCACGAACGCGGTGGATTTGGACAATGATGCGTAACGCGCATCGCGCTTCATCCAGTCGCCGTTAGCGTCTTCTTCCTCTGAACGCACCATGTGCAAGGTGCCACCCACCTCCCAGCCGTCGCTGAAGTGACGGGTCAACGCGCCTTCGAACCCAAAGTCGCGGCTCTTCTTGTCTGTTACATCAATCGTCAGTGTGGCGGCATCTGTGGTGATGACCTTGTCCGACCAGATGTAATAAACCGCGGCCTGCGCATCCCAATCCACATCCGCGAAACGCCACCCGGTCTCAACCTGACGGCTTTTAATACCGGCCAGCGGGTTATCTTTAACGCTCAAACCCGGCTTGCCGTAGTACTTGGCCGGATCCGGCAGGTCGAAGCCTTCGCTGTAGTTGATCCAGGTCTGGTGGCCGTTCTGGAAGTCGTAAATGGTGCCCAGGTTGAACAGATTGACCGCGTAGTCGTTGCTGCCCCCCGGTACATTCTTGAATACGCCCACCTCCACGTCCATTTGCTGGCGCCGCGCGCCGCCGGACAGGGTCAGGGCGTCAGTGAGTTTCCAGTCCAGTTGCGCGTACACCGAATGCCCGTCCACGCGGTAGCTGGGATAGCGCGGGGCTTTGCTCTGGGTGACCAGATCAAGGCCGCCGCTTTGCGAGGAAATGGCCGAATCAAATACGCTTTGCTCGGCGTTGAAACGCTCGCGATCCAGGTCCACGCCATACGTCAGCTTCAAGCGGTCCCACTGCTTGGCGAACAGCGCCTTGAGGCTGGTGACTTCAAAGTTTTGCTGCGATGCCGCAAAGTAAACGCCTTTTGAGCCTTGGGGTTTGGCAGTGTTGTAGTAAGGAAACGGGAAGAAGTTGTTGTCCTCCTTGCGGTAAGAACCCTGTAGGTAGAAGTCCTGACCCAGTACGTCGCTGTGATGGTAGTTGGCGTTGAACAGCAGGCGTTTGGAGCGCGGCTTAAGGTCGGTGTCATAGCCGCTGCGGATCTCGGCATCTTCAAGGTTGGAGGGGGCCTTGTCGTGCAGGTTGGGGAAGTAAATGCCCACGTTGCCGTGGTTGCCCGAGTCGTAATACTGCGCCAGCAGGTCGAGGTCCTGTTCATCGTCGAGCTTGATCGCGAGGCTGCCCATCAGGTCAAGGGTGCGGTTGTACTGCAGGTCGGTCTGGGTGTTGTCGATAAACACCTGATCGCCTTTGCCATCGTAAAAGGCTTCGTTCTGCTCGCCGGAAATCCCCAGCCGGCCGTAGATGCGTTCCGTGCCGCCGCTCACCGATTGCGAGATGCGGCTGGACAGGTCATCGCTGTTGTTGAAGCCACTGGTGGCTGACAGTTCGGTTTCGAATTGAGCCGGGCCGGGGGTGCCTTTTTTGGTCACGATATTGATGATCCCACCCGTGGCACCGCCGCCGTACAGCGCGCTGGCGCCAGATAACACTTCGACCCGCTCCACGTTGAACGGCGAGATGCTGTCGAATTGTCGCGACAACCCGCGCGAGCTGTTCTGGCTGACGCCGTCGATCATCACCAGCACGTTACGCCCGCGCATGTTTTGCCCGTAGTTACTGCGTCCTTCAGGGGCCAGGTCCAGCCCCGGTACCAGCTTGCCGATGGCCTCCTTCAGGGTGACGCCAGTGTCGAGCTGTTCTTGCAACTGCACGTGGTCGACCACCCACACGGTGCCCGGAATTTCGCTGATCGCTGTGCTGGTGCGCGCGCCGACGCTGACTTGCAGTGCTTTGAGTTGCAGGCTTTGGGCGGGCGCTTCCGGCTTGTGCAGGGTCACCGTCCGTGCATCGCTGAACTGCCAGTTCAGGCCGCTGCCCGCCAGCAAGGTCTGCAACGCCTGCGCGACACTCATCTGGCCTTGCAACGCCGGGCTGTGCAGACCGGCGACTTCAGCAGACGTGAACAGCAGGTGCAAGTCGGCCTGGTCGGCGAACTGGGTAAGGGCTTGGTCGAGGTCTTGAGCCGGGACGCTGACAGTGACCTGACGCGTGCTGATGGCTGTGTCTTGTGCCGTCGCTGTCTGAGCCGTGGCCTGCACGGTGCCGCCCAAGCTGGCGAACAAGGTGGTGGCGATCAACACCTGACGCAGTCGCTGTTCTTTACGTTGTGCACTACGCGGCTTTTTGACGTGCTCGACCATCGCGTTTTCAATCCTTCTTCGGGTTTTTATGTCGCAAATGAGAACGTATTTCGCTCTCAGTCTTACTACGACGATATGCCCGAGCGGATCTTGCAGTGCCCGCGAAGAATTATTTTCAGCGCACCCACGCCACAAACGGCAAATAGGTGATGTTCAGCCCGTAACGTTGCTCCAGGGTATGCAGCAGGTTTTGCGGGTCGTTGAGGTCGAACACGCCGCTGATTTGCAACGCGCCGAGGCTGGCATCAGGAAGGACGATGCGCCCGTATTGATAGCGCTCCAGCTCGGCCAGCACCTCTTGCAACGGTTTACGATTGAAGATCAGTTTGCCGCGATGCCAGGCTGTGAGCGCATGGGCGTCCACCTGATCGCGCTCGGCCAGCGCTTGCCCGGCTCGGTACACCGCTAACTGATTGGTTCGCAGCTCCAGTGTTTGAGCCTGATGCTCGACCTGCGCAGCGCCGGTGGCCACTAGCACCCTTGTTTGATCCGATTCGCGTCGCACGCTAAAGGTAGCGCTTTTGGCTTGCACCCGATCGGCGCCAGCCTCAACGATAAAAGGCCGCGACGGGTCCTCAGCCACTTCAATCAAGGCTTCGCCCTTGCGCAGTGAGAGCGTGCGGCGGTGTTCATTGAAGTCGACGGTAATTGCGCTGGCGCTGTTGAGCGTGACCCGTGAGCCATCGCTCAATACCCATTGCTGGCGCTGGCCAACGCCGGTGTGATGGGTGTCGAACCAGCCCGGCACAGCCTCGGCGCCGCCATAACCGACCACTGCCAGCACCAGCCCGGCCGCCACCCCGCTGGCCCAGCGTGCAGCCCTGCGGCGCGGGCGAGGTGTGACGACGTGAGTGTGAGCCGTTGGGGTCAAACCGATGTCTGCCCACAGCGCTTCGGCCTCTTGAGCAGCCGCTTTGTGGGCGGGGCTTGTGTGCTGCCACTGAACATACGCCAGACGCTGACGCGCCGTGGCTTCACCCGAGTGCAGCAGGGTTTGCCAATCAATGGCCTGATCGTCGAGATCGTCGGAGGGGGGGCAAGGAGGCATTGCGGCGGGCTCAGGCATGGTTGTGTTTGAGCCAGTCACGGCAGTGGCGCAACGCCTGGCCGATGTATTTTGCCACCATACTTGGCGACACGCCCAGCTCAGCGGCGATCTGGGCTTGGGTCATCCCGTCGATGCGGCTCATGAGCAGCGCTTGCCGGGCGTTGGGCGATAACTGCTGCAATGCTTGGTCGAGAATCCCGATGCGTTCCTTGGCCAACAGCAGCCCTTCAGGCGGCAAGCCCGGATCCACAAGTTCCACCGACGGAGGCTCGGCGCTCAAATTACGGGTCTGGCGCTGATCGATCCGTAGCGTATCAATGGCCAGATTGCCCGCGACCTTGAAAATAAAGTGCCGATCATTTTGCACAGTGATTGAGTGTGGATCGATCTTCGCCAATTTGATCCACGTTTCCTGCGCCACATCCGCCGCCCGGTGACGGTCTCGCAGGCGGCGGGTCAGGAACGACAACAGATCGTCGTAATGCTCCTGAAAACTGGCCAGCAAACGGGAAGGAGAAGGCGAGGGCATCAACAGAGACTCAAGCGGCAATAGCGTGAATGAGAAGCCGTATCATTCATGATTGCGCGCCCCGGCGCAATGACCCGCCATGTACGCCACTGAAAGGGAGGACGCCAGAATGCAGCACACCCTTCTTTCTAATCGTGTCAGGGGGCAAGCTCAGTCGCGGCAATGCATCAAGCGATGACTTGCAGGAGAGCGAATAAATAACGGAGGGGTAAAGCGGTTCCCTTGAACAAGGGAAAGAAGAATGGTGCACCAGGCGGGATTCGAACCCACGACCCCTGCCTTCGGAGGGCAGTACTCTATCCAGCTGAGCTACTGGTGCGACGCGGGCGCCATAATACTCATCTGCGTGTCACCCGTCCATGCCGCTGATTGAGCGGGTGTTTCTTGCGCCGATATGGGCTATTAATGGGGGCCGTGCGAGAAAGGGGGTTTAATAGCCGCTTGTTCTTTTTTTCGAACAACCTATTGTCCTTTACCCCCTTTGCTCCTAGGATTCGTTTGAGATTTCAAACGCTCTTGTCTGAGTGCTAAACCGCACGCCGTGTGTGTTGTGCGTTTTTTGAACACTTTGGCAGTGAATGACTTCCTGACGGCAGCCACCTCTGGCGCCTTTCTACACTCAATAATTTGCTCCGCGTCCGCGCGGTGCTGTTAAGGAAAGCCCACATGCAGCTCAAAGACGCACAGTTGTTCCGCCAGCAAGCCTATATCGACGGGGCTTGGGTAGACGCCGACGGCGGCCAGACGATCAAGGTCAATAACCCGGCCACCGGTGAAATTCTCGGTACTGTGCCAAAGATGGGCGCCGCTGAAACCCGCCGCGCCATTGAGGCGGCCGATAAGGCGCTGCCAGCCTGGCGTGCCCTGACTGCCAAAGAGCGTGCCACTAAACTGCGCCGTTGGTTTGAGTTGCTGATCGAACATCAAGATGACCTGGGTCGCCTGATGACCATGGAGCAAGGCAAGCCGCTGGCCGAAGCCAAAGGCGAGATTGTTTACGCCGCGTCGTTCATCGAGTGGTTCGCGGAAGAAGCCAAGCGTATTTATGGCGACGTCATTCCGGGTCACCAGCCGGACAAACGCCTGATCGTGATCAAGCAACCCATTGGCGTTACCGCCGCGATCACGCCGTGGAACTTCCCGGCTGCCATGATCACGCGTAAAGCAGGCCCGGCACTGGCGGCCGGTTGCACCATGGTCATCAAGCCTGCTTCGCAAACACCTTTTTCCGCATTGGCACTGGTTGAGCTGGCGCACCGTGCAGGCATTCCGAAGGGCGTGTTGAGCGTGGTTACCGGCAGCGCTGGCGACATCGGCGGCGAGCTGACCAGCAACCCGATCGTGCGCAAATTGTCCTTCACCGGCTCGACCGAGATCGGTCGCCAGCTAATGGCTGAATGTGCCAAGGACATTAAAAAAGTTTCGCTGGAACTGGGGGGTAACGCGCCCTTTATCGTGTTCGACGACGCAGACCTGGACAAGGCTGTTGAAGGCGCAATCATTTCCAAATACCGCAACAACGGCCAGACCTGCGTCTGTGCCAACCGTCTGTACATTCAGGATTCGGTGTACGACGCGTTTGCCGAAAAACTCAAAGCGGCTGTGGGCAAGCTGAAGATCGGTAACGGTCTGGAAGAAGGCACCACCACGGGGCCGCTGATCGATGACAAGGCCGTGGCCAAAGTCAAAGAGCACATTGCAGACGCCGTGAGCAAAGGCGCAACGCTATTGACTGGTGGCAACAGCCTGGAAGGCAGCTTCTTTGAGCCGACCATTCTGGTAAACGTGCCAAAAAATGCTGCTGTGGCGAAGGAAGAAACCTTTGGCCCGCTGGCGCCACTGTTCCGCTTCAAAGACGAAGCCGAAGTGATCGCCATGGCCAACGACACCGAATTCGGTCTCGCGTCGTACTTCTATGCCCGCGACCTGAGCCGTGTATTCCGTGTGGCGGAAGCCCTCGAATACGGCATGGTCGGGGTGAACACCGGTCTGATCTCCAACGAAGTCGCCCCGTTCGGCGGTATCAAGGCGTCGGGTCTGGGCCGTGAAGGCTCCAAATACGGCATTGAAGACTACCTGGAAATCAAATATCTCTGCCTGGGGATCTAACCCGGCGGGTGGTTCAGCAGAGGGGGCACGAGAGCGATGCTTCCTCTGCGTTTCAACGTGTTAATTCCTGTGGCCGGGAGCGCCATGCCAGTCGATCATCGCATGCTGGCCTGGTTGTCTCCCCGGCGCGTCAGCCTTGAACCACGCCGTTTGATGAGCGGCGAATGAGGACACCCATGAGCAACAAGACCAACGCATCCCTGATGAAACGCCGTGAAGCCGCTGTCCCGCGCGGTGTTGGCCAGATTCACCCGATCTTCGCCGAGTCTGCGAAGAACGCGACCGTGACTGACGTTGAAGGTCGTGAATTCATCGACTTCGCAGGCGGTATTGCCGTACTCAACACCGGTCACCTGCACCCGAAAATCGTTGCCGCTGTTCAAGAGCAACTGACCAAACTGACCCACACCTGCTTCCAGGTACTGGCCTACGAGCCCTACGTTGAGCTGTGTGAAAAAATCAACGCCAAGGTGCCGGGCAATTTCGACAAGAAAACCTTGCTGGTCACCACCGGTTCTGAAGCCGTGGAAAACGCCGTGAAAATCGCCCGCGCCGCCACGGGTCGTGCGGGTGTGATTGCATTCACCGGCGCCTACCACGGCCGTACCATGATGACGCTGGGCCTGACCGGTAAAGTCGTGCCTTACTCGGCCGGCATGGGCCTGATGCCGGGCGGGATCTTCCGTGCGCTGTACCCGTGCGAACTGCATGGCATCAGCGTTGACGACTCTATCGCCAGCATCGAGCGCATCTTCAAAAACGATGCCGAGCCGAAAGACATCGCCGCCATCATCATCGAGCCGGTACAGGGTGAAGGTGGTTTCTACGTGGCGCCGAAAGCGTTCATGGCGCGCCTGCGCGAGCTGTGTGACAAGCACGGCATCCTGTTGATCGCGGATGAGGTACAGACCGGTGCAGGGCGTACCGGTACGTTCTTCGCCATGGAGCAGATGGGCGTAACTGCCGACTTGACCACGTTTGCCAAATCCATCGCGGGCGGCTTCCCGCTGGCCGGTGTGTGCGGCAAGGCCGAGCTGATGGACGCCATCGCACCGGGCGGTCTGGGTGGCACGTATGCCGGTAGCCCGATTGCCTGTGCGGCTGCGTTGGCTGTGCTGGACGTGTTTGAAGAAGAACACTTGCTGGACCGCTGCAAAGCGGTGGGCGAGCGTCTGGTTACCGGCCTCAAGGCTATCCAGGCCAAGTACCCGGTCATCGGTGATGTTCGCGCACTGGGTGCCATGATCGCGGTTGAGCTGTTTGAAGGCGGCGACTCCCACAAACCAAACGCAGCGGCCGTGGCACAGGTCGTCGCCAAAGCGCGTGAGAAAGGTCTGATCCTGTTGTCGTGCGGTCCTTACGGCAACGTATTGCGGGTGTTGGTGCCGCTGACCTCGCCTGACGAACAACTGGACAAAGGCCTGGCCATCATCGAAGAGTGCTTCGCTGAACTGGCGTGAGTCTTGGCGTGTAAGTTGTGATACGTGACACAAAAAAACCGCTTCGGCGGTTTTTTTGCGTCTGTAAAGCGCAATTAGGGCATTTGGCCTGTATCCGACGCGCGGCATTGACTAAGGTGCATAGACATTCCCCGGAGCGTATTCATGACTGCTGTTGATGTGTCCACTGCGCCGAGCGTGCTGATTGCCGAGACCGACCCGTGGTCTCGGGATCTGCTCAAACAAGTGGTACTGAGTGTGCGTTGCGACGCGCGACTGGATGTATGTGGCGAAGGTCAGCAGGCGATCGCACTGTTGGGCGAAAAGAGCTACGACCTGGTGATCGCTGACTGGGACCTCTCTGGCGTCAGCGGTCTCGATCTGTTGCGCCACGTGCGTCAGCGCCGGCGAAGCCCTGTTTTGCCGTTTATCTTGTTGAGTAATCGCAACGACAGTGCCAGCGTGCGGGAAGCCTTGCCACTGGTGCCCACGGCTTACCTGACCAAACCGCTGGACATGCCCGGTCTGACACAGCGATTGCAAGGCCTGCTGCTGAGCGCGGGGCAAGAGGTGGCGTGCGACGTTCCGGCGTTGACCCCCGGTATGACCCTCACGCGGTTTCTGGAACACCGGCGTGCCTCATCGGATGGCGCGCCTTTGCTGGCCGACGTGCAGTTGGCGGTCAAGCGCAGCCTCAATCCGGGTGGCCTGGACCTGAAACTGCTTGAGCAAGAGGTGCGCACCGACCCGCAAATTACGGCGGTGCTGATTGCGGCCGCCAACAGCGCAGCCCAGCATCAGGCCAGTCCGGTGCAGACGCTTGCGCAGGCGTTGCAACGCCTCGGGCCGGCGCAAAGTATGAATCTGGTGCTCGGGTTGACCCTCAAACGCAGCGCTCGTCTCAGCGACCCTTGCCTGGCTGATTACGCGGAACATTACTGGAACGCGTCGCTGCACACCGCTGAATACGGGCGCACGTTGGCTCGCCTGTTGATGCTGGATCAGGAGCGCTGCTACTGCGCCGGGTTACTGCATCGGCTGGGAGATCTGGCGTTATTACGCTGTTTGCAGGAGTGGCAGCAGGCCGGTGGCGCGCTGGACACTCAAGCCATTGACGAGTCGCTGGCTGAGTTCGGCGCGGCCTATGGTTCGGCGTTGCGCACCCGTTGGCGTTTACCGCTGGAGCTGCGCGAGCTGATCGCGGCGATCTATCACTTGGGTGGCGGGGTGTATTCGCGGGAAGCCTTGCTGATGAATCTGGCGGGGCAGGTGGCCAGCTTGCAGCCTGGCGAAGGGGTGAACGAGGTGGCTAAAAGCAAAACGGCACGCCTGTTGAAAGTTGGCGTGCCGGAGCTGGAGCGTCTGCTTAAAAAGTCTTGAGCTTGTGCAACTGCTGCCTGTAGCAGCGGTTGCACGCTCTCCTTTAAACCGCTGCCGGGCGCAGCGAGTACGTCTTCAACTGCTTGGCGAACTCTCGCAGTGATTGAATCCCGCTGGCCTCAGCTTCGTGGACCCAATCTTTGATTGCCGCCAACATGTCGTGCCCGTTGGAGCTGGTCTTGACCCAGATCTGTTGCAAGGCCAGCCGCTTTTCGTAAATCACTTTCAGCGACTGGCTGTGCTCAAGCAACGTCTCGATACGTTGGTGATGACGGTCTTCCAGCAAACTGGTCTCGCGTGACAGCAAGCGCTTGGCACGGCGGAACTGGTGGCGCACTGAATGATCGACCTTGGCCAGCTCTTGCTTAACCAGCGGTGCAATTACCAACTTGCGGTACTGCGCCATGATCTGAAAACGGTTGTTCAAGATGGCCATGGCGGTGTCCATGTCCAGGCTGCCTTTGCCTTCGACCCGGTGGGCGATGGGGGCAACCCGCTGCACTTTGGCAAGACGCAAAAAGCTGAACACTTTGATCCACGCCCAGCCGAGGTCGAACTCCCACTTTTTCACCGACATCTTGGCCGAGTTCGGGTAGGTGTGGTGATTGTTGTGCAGCTCTTCGCCGCCAATAATGATGCCCCACGGCACCAGATTGGTCGCTGCGTCGCGGCATTCGAAGTTGCGATAACCCACCGCATGGCCCAGACCGTTTACTACGCCAGCGGCCCAGACGGGAATCCACATCATCTGGATCGCCCAGATGGTCAGGCCGATGGCGCCGAACAGCAGCAGGTCGATGGCGAGCATGATCGCAACGCCCAACAGTTTGTAACGCGAGTACAAATTGCGCTCAATCCAGTCTTCAGGGCAGTTCTTGCCATAGATGCGCAGGGTTTCGGGATTTTGTGCTTCTTCGCGATAAAGCTCTGCACCTTTGCGCAAAACGGTCGATAACCCTTTGATGACCGGACTGTGCGGATCATCGGTGGTTTCGCATTTGGCGTGGTGTTTGCGGTGGATGGCAGTCCACTCGCGCGTGTTCTGTGCAGTGGTGAGCCACAGCCAGAAGCGGAAGAAGTGTTTCAGGCCACCATTGAGCTCCAGGGAGCGGTGAGCTGAATAGCGATGGAGATAAACCGTGACACCAATAATGGTCACGTGGGTCATCAACAGAGTGACTGCCACCAGTTGCCAGGCTGACAAGTCGAGTAAACCGTTGTACCACATAGGCTGTTTGGCCCTCGGGGAAGATGAAAAAAACTGCAACACGCATTATCACTATGCAGGCAGATAAAACCAGTCGGCCTTTCAGATAACAGTCGCGGGATGTTTCTTACACTATAATTCCTCTTTTTTTGTAGGCGTTTTGACTGTCTTATGTCGGTTTCTTATCGTGATGCCATGCGTGCAGCCCTTTTATACGGGCTGTTGTCGGTCTCGTGGCTATTGCTCACTGATCATTTATTGAACAGTTTTCTTGATGATTCAGCCCAATTGGCGCGCTGGCAGCTGGTTAATAGCTATGTTTGGGTGTGTGTGAGTGCCGGGCTGATATTCGTCGCACGTGCCCGCCTGTTCAGTTTTTTGGGTATGGGCGCGCGCTTGAAACGCCAGCGTCAGGATCAAGAGCACCTGCGTCAGGCTGCGGTGGTGTTCGACTGCACCCGTGAGGGCGTGCTGGTCAGCGATCACAATGGCGTCATCGTGCACGTGAACCCGGCGTTGGTGAAAATCACCGGCTATGCACCTGACGAGGTACTGGGTCAACGGCCCAGCATGTTCAAGTCTGGGCATCATGGGCCGGAATTTTATCAGGCCGTGTTCGAATCGCTGGAAAAAACCGGCGAATGGCACGGTGAGATCTGGAATCGTCGCAAAAGCGGCGAGATCTATCCTCAATGGCAGACAATTCGCCCCGTTCGCGACAGCCAAGACCGGGTCAGCCATTACGTGGCAGTGTTTTCGGACATTTCTGCAATCAAAAACACCCAAACCGAATTGATGCGTCTGGCGCATCACGATCCACTGACTGACCTGCCAAACCGCTTGCTGTTCACTGACCGTGCCGAACAGGCGCTGGCGTACGCGCAACGGCACAAATCGGGTTGCGCGCTGCTGATGATCGACCTCGATCATTTCAAAATCATCAACGACAGCATGGGCCACAACGTCGGTGACCTGTTGCTCAAGGCCGTGGGTGAGCGCCTGACAGCGGTGTTCGGTAAAGGCTTTACCGTGGCTCGTCTGGGCGGCGATGAATTCGCCGTGCTGGTGGAAACCTGCACACAGGTTGCTCAGGCTGCCGGCTTTGCCCAGCAAGTGCTCGAAGTCATGAAGGGCGCCTTCATTATTGAAACCCACCAGCTGTTCATCAGCGCCAGTGTGGGCATCAGCTTGTACCCCAATGACGCCCTGAATGCCGAACAATTGCTGCGCAATGCCGACTCTGCGTTGTTCAAGGCCAAAAGCGCGGGCCGCGAAGGCTACGCTTTGTACACCGAAGAACTGACCGCCCATGCGCAATACCGCATTGAAGTGGCCAGTGATTTACGGCGCGCCCTGGAACAGCATGAGCTGCGCGTTTATTTCCAACCGGTTCACGACTTGACCTCCAGCCGCATGGTGGGCGTTGAGGCGTTGGTACGTTGGCAGCACCCGCAACGCGGTCTGGTGGCGCCGGGCGAATTTATTCCGATTGCCGAGCGTACGGGGTTGATTGCCGAGATTGATGCGTGGGTGCTGGAGCAGGCCTGCTGGCAGATGTGCCAATGGCAAGCGGCGGGCGTGGAGTTGTCGTTTGTCGCCGTGAACATTTCCAGCCGCCTCTTTGCGCGGCCCGAACTGTATCAGTTGGTGTCTACGGTCTTGACGGACACCGGGCTGAATCCCGCGTTGCTGGAGCTGGAAGTGACCGAAAGTGCGGTCATGGACAATTCTGAAGTTGCGCTGGAGCAGATGCATCGCCTGCGTGAGCTGGGGTTGCGACTGGCGATTGATGACTTCGGCACCGGTTTTTCGTCGCTGTTGCGGCTCAAGCGATTGCCGGTGCAAAAGCTCAAGATCGATCAGGGTTTTGTCGCCGGGCTGCCGAGTGACGATGACGATGTGGCCATCGTGCGCGCAGTCATCGCGCTGGCGCAGAGCATGGGCATGCAGGTGCACGCTGAAGGGATCGAGTATGTCGAACAGGCGCAATTCCTGCTCGACCACCATTGCGACTTGGGGCAGGGCTACTGGTTTGGTCGTCCGGTGCCCGCCCACGCGCTGGATTGGCAGCGGGCGCCGACGATTCGCCCCTGAGTGCCGGCTCAGTTTTTCTCGGGTGGCAGCTCGGGCAGTGCGCGCAACGCGGCTTCGTACCACTCGGTGTTGAAGGCGCGGTCTTCTTCGAGAATCGCGTCAATTTCCACAGCCAGCACGTGGGCCATCATGTTCAAAATGTCATCGCGCTCATAGCCCACTAGCGTCAGCTTGTTGAATGTGGCTTTGGCAGCAGGCGGGTTGTCGGCCTCGATTTGGTTTTCGATGGCCTCGATCAGGGTGTTTTCGGCGAACGCTTCTTCGTCGCTATCGATGTCTGTTGGCTCGCTCATGGGCAGGCTCCTTAAGTAAAGGCGGGCAGTTTAACTGCATTCAGCGCAGTGATGCTGCTAGCCAGTCGAGTGGTGAACCTCTATAACAAACGCTGCCCACCCCCCAACCCGGCCTGGAGGCTTCGCAATGCTCAAGCTTTACGGATTTGCAGTCAGCAACTACTACAACATGGTCAAAATGGCGCTGCTGGAAAAAGGCGTGCCGTTTGAGGAAGTGCCGTTTTTTGCCGCCCAGACCCCCGAAGCGCTGGCCATCAGCCCGCGTGGCAAAGTGCCGGTGCTGGGTGTTGAGCAGGGCTTCATCAACGAAACCAGCGTGATCCTGCAATACATTGAAGACACTCAACCGGGCGCCGCCCTGCTGCCAGCCGATCCGTTCGAGCGTGCTCAGGTGCTGGCGCTGGCCAAGGAAATCGAGCTGTACATCGAGTTGCCAGCCCGCGCGTGTTATCCCGAGGCTTTCTTTGGCATGAAAGTGTCGGAGGAGATTAAGGAAAGAGCTAAAGCCGAGTTGATTCAAGGCATTTCTTCCCTCGGCAGGCACGGTAAATTCGCCCCGTATGTGGCAGGCGAAACCTTGAGTGTGGCGGACATTTTCTTCCTCTACAGCGTGGATCTGGCGTGTGCCGTAGGGCATAAAGTATTTGGACTGGATTTGTTGGCCGAGTGGCCTGCGGCGAAAGCCTTACTCAAGCAACTTGAGCAAACCCCGCATGCGCAGAAGATCGCCGCCGACAAAACCGCGGCCATGCCGCAATTTATGGCGTGGATCAGTAGCAAGAAATAATCGGGCGCCCTTGGGCGCCCGGATGTAGTCGCTGACGAGTTGCACGTGGGTTGACCCCGACGGCTGCCATTGCCCGGACAGCGACTACCGATTGTTAGCGGCTGGCCAGCAAGGCTTTGCCGCGAGCAACCGCTGCCTTTACCTGGGCCGGAGCAGTGCCGCCAATGTGATTACGCGCATTGACCGAGCCTTCCAGTGTCAGCACCGCAAATACGTCGTCGTCGATTTGATCGCTGAACTGGCGCAGTTCGTCGAGGCTCATCTCTGCCAGGTCCTTGCCTGTTTCAACACCGTACTTCACGGCGTGACCCACGATTTCGTGGCAGTCGCGGAACGGCAGGCCGCGGCGTACCAGATAGTCCGCCAGATCGGTCGCCGTGGAGAACCCGCGCAGTGCAGCCTCGCGCATGATTGCGTGCTTGGGTTTGATCGCCGGAATCATGTCGGCAAATGCTCGCAGCGAATCGCGCAGGGTGTCGGCGGCATCGAACAGCGGCTCTTTGTCTTCCTGATTGTCCTTGTTGTAGGCCAGGGGCTGGCCCTTCATCAAGGTC
The DNA here is from genome assembly GCF_012985765.1 of Pseudomonas sp. WS 5071. Lineage (NCBI taxonomy): Bacteria > Pseudomonadati > Pseudomonadota > Gammaproteobacteria > Pseudomonadales > Pseudomonadaceae > Pseudomonas > Pseudomonas sp. WS 5071. Next base: position 24,777 of record NZ_JAAQWY010000024.1, read on the forward strand.
AACAGGCCCATTAGCGCGCCGAACACGCGACCGCTTTTGCCACGTACCAGTTCGGGAACATCCGGGTTTTTCTTTTGCGGCATGATCGAGCTGCCGGTGCAGAAACGGTCAGGCAAGTCGATGAACTGGAACTGCGCGCTGGTCCACAGCACCAGCTCTTCGGAGAAACGCGACAGGTGCATCATCGCGATGCTGGCGGCAGCGCAGAATTCGATGGCGAAATCGCGATCCGACACGTTGTCCAGCGAGTTGCCGCCAACGGCATCAAAGCCCAGCAGTTGCGCGGTAAATTCGCGGTCGATCGGGTACGTGGTGCCCGCCAGTGCGGCGCTGCCCAGCGGCATGCGGTTAGTGCGCTTGCGGCAGTCTACAAGGCGCTCGTAGTCGCGGCTGAGCATTTCAAACCACGCCAGCATGTGGTGACCAAATGTCACGGGCTGGGCGGTTTGCAGGTGGGTGAAGCCAGGCATGATGGTCTCGGCTTCGCGTTCGGCCTGCTCCAGCAACCCTTTTTGCAAACGGGTGATTTCAGCCAGGATGAGGTCGATTTCATCGCGCAGCCACAAGCGGATATCCGTCGCCACCTGATCGTTGCGGCTACGGCCTGTGTGCAGTTTTTTACCGGTCACGCCGATGCGGTCGGTCAGACGCGCCTCGATGTTCATGTGCACGTCTTCCAGATCAATGCGCCAGTCAAACGTACCGGCTTCGATTTCGCTCTGGATGGTCTTCAGGCCATCGATGATGCTGTCGCGTTCGGCATCGGTCAGTACACCGACCTTGGCCAGCATGGTGGCGTGGGCCACGGAGCCCATGATGTCGTGACGATAAAGGCGCTGGTCGAAGGTGACGGAGGCGGTGAAGCGCGCAACGAAGGCGTCGACGGGTTCACTGAAGCGGCCGCCCCAGGACTGATTGGTCTTGTCGGTGCTCATGGATTCGCTCGTAATCGGCTGAGGGGAGTTACACAAAAAGTTACCGCGAATCATAACAGGGTTGCCCTTCAAGGCGTTGACGCAGGTCGGCTGGTTTTTGCCTGATCTGAGGTATAAACAAAATACCGAAACGAAATGTATCGATTGAGCACCTTCGGCTTGGCAACCGTCTACAGTTGGTCGTATGGATAAGTCGTTACAGATGTTTGCTGGTGCTTCGACGGATCCGCAATTAAAACGAGCCACAGATACAGGTGAATATTGCTGTGCGGTTTACGGCACTTTTTGGCCTTCGCGCTAGTCTTAGCATCGATCGCCGTGACAGCCGTCACTTCACCTGTCTACGCTATCCTTGTGCGAGACTCACGCAGGAATACAGCGCTATATGAATGTCCTGATCGTTGATGACGAAACCCTGGCCCGCGAGCATTTGAGCCGATTGCTCGGCTCGCTTGAGGGCTATACGTTGCTGGAGCCCGTCGCCACTGATGGCGAAGAGGCATTGAACCTGATCGAGAGCCAGAAACCGGACGTTGTGTTGCTCGACATCCGCATGCCGGGTCTGGACGGGCTGCAAGTGGCTGCGAAATTGTGCGAGCGCGAACTGCCGCCTTCCGTGGTGTTCTGCGTGGCGCCTGACGACTTCCCCGAGCAGGCGCTGAAAGACAGCGGCGTCAGCTATGTGCTCAAACCGGTGAATGCCCAGGACCTCAGCGCCGCCCTGAAAGAGGCGCACCGGCCCAACCGCATTCAACTGGCTGCGCTTACCCGTCCAGCAGCGCAATCGGGCAGTGGCCCCCGCAGCCATATCAGCGCCCGTACCCGCAAAGGCATTGAGCTGATCCCTATCGACCAGGTGATCTACTTTATTGCCGACCACAAATACGTGACCTTGCGCCATGAAGGCGGCGAAGTCTTGCTGGATGAGCCTCTCAAGGCGTTGGAAGACGAGTTTGGCGAACGCTTTGTGCGTATTCACCGCAATGCCTTGGTGGCGCGCAATCGTATCGAGCGCCTGCAGCGCACGCCGCTGGGGCACTTCCAGCTGTTCCTCAAAGGGCTCAATGGTGATGCATTGATTGTCAGCCGCCGCCATGTAGCGGGTGTTCGAAAAATGATGCAGCAGCTGTAGCACGCGCCCAATAGGGCGCGTGAGCCCCGTTTTCGGTCAGGGAGGCCGCTGACTTCTGATACAAGTCAAAGCAGATTTGGCTGAGCTGTTATTATCCGCCGTATCTTTTCAGTACGGATTGATCCATGTCCTCTCGCGAAATCCGCATCGCTACCCGTAAAAGCGCCCTGGCTCTGTGGCAGGCCGAATTCGTTAAAGCCCGTCTGGAGCAGGCCCACCCTGGTCTTGTGGTGACGCTGGTGCCCATGGTCAGCCGTGGTGACAAGCTGCTGGACTCGCCGCTGTCGAAAATCGGCGGCAAGGGCCTGTTCGTCAAGGAACTGGAAACAGCCTTGCTCGAAAACGAAGCTGACATTGCCGTGCACTCGATGAAAGACGTGCCGATGGACTTTCCTGAAGGCCTGGGTCTGTTTTGCATCTGTGAGCGCGAAGACCCGCGTGACGCGTTTGTGTCCAATACCTATGCCAGCCTTGACGCCTTGCCCACGGGCAGCGTGGTGGGTACGTCGAGCCTGCGCCGTCAGGCTCAATTGCTAACCCGTCGTCCGGATCTCGAAATCCGTTTCCTGCGCGGCAACGTCAATACCCGTCTGGCCAAGCTCGACGCTGGCGAGTACGACGCCATCATTCTTGCGGCAGCAGGTTTGATCCGTCTTGGCTTTGAAGATCGCATCACGTCCGCCATCAGCATCGAAGACAGCTTGCCCGCGGGCGGCCAAGGGGCTGTGGGCATCGAATGCCGCAGTGCCGACACCGAAATACATGCGTTGCTCGCGCCTTTGCATCACGCCGACACGGCCGTGCGCGTTACGGCCGAACGTGCCTTGAACAAACACCTTAATGGTGGATGTCAGGTTCCGATTGCGTGCTACGCCGTGCTTGAGGGTGAGCAACTGTGGTTGCGCGGTCTGGTGGGCGAGCCTAGCGGCGGGACACTGTTGAGCGCTGATGCCCGTGCGCCCCGCAGTGATGCCCAAGCGTTGGGTGAGCAGGTCGCTGAGGCCTTGTTGGCCCAAGGCGCGGGGGACATCCTTAAAGCCGTTTACGGTGAGGCAGGTCACGCGTGACAGGCTGGCGTGTGTTGCTGACCCGGCCAGCCGATGACTCCGCGGCATTGGCCGCCGAGTTGGCCGCTGCCGGGGTGTTCAGCAGCAGCTTGCCGCTGTTGGCGATTCGGCCGCTGGAGTTAAACGATCCGCAGCGCGAACTGATTAGTGGGCTGGATCGTTATTGCGCGGTCATAGTCGTCAGTAAACCCGCTGCCCGGCTGGGGCTGGCTCTGGTCAGTCAGTATTGGTCGCAGCCGCCCCGGCAGAAGTGGTTCAGTGTCGGGGCCGCCACGGCGCAGATTCTCTGCGGTTATGGGCTGGATGTTAGCTACCCTCCATCGGCAGATGACAGTGAAGCCTTGCTGGCCCTTGAGGAGTTCAAGCGTGCTGTCGAAGGGGCCGAACGCAAGGTCTTGATCATGCGCGGGCAGGGCGGGCGCGAGCGATTGGCCGACCATTTGCGCCAGTTGGGCGCGCAGGTCGACTACCTTGAGCTCTATGCGCGTGAATTGCCGTCCTACCCGCCAGAGGCGCTCTGCCAACGAGTTCAAGTGGAACGCCTGAACGCGCTGGTGGTCAGCAGTGGACAAGGATTCGAACATTTACGGCAGTTGGCTGGCGATGCCTGGACCCGGCTGTCAGCGTTACCGTTGTTTGTTCCAAGCCCCCGCGTGGCTGAGATGGCGCGCAGCGCCGGGGCCCAACATGTTGTGGATTGTCGTGGCGCCAGTGCCGCGGCTTTGCTGGCGGCGTTACGGGAGCATCCCGTACCTGCCCTCTAATGCAAAGGATGGATACGTGAGCGAAACAATCTTGACCAAAGAACCTGTGCAGCCCGCGCCGCAAGCGCCGGCTGAAAAGCCTGTCGTCAAGCCTGAGCGCCGGGGCAATGGCCTGGCGGTCGTCGCCCTGTTGCTCGGTGCTGCCGGTGTCGCGGTAGGCGGCTGGGGCGTGTGGCAGGTCCGTCATCTACAAACGAAGACGGCGCAACAACTGAGCGAAGTGCAAACGTTGGGTGCGCAAACCTTGTCGATCAAGCAAGGTGAGCAACAGTTGCTCACGCGTCTGAACCAATTGCCTTCGGCCAGCGCCCTGGATGATCAGCGCCAGCTGGTGGTGCAGTTGCAGGGCGACCAGCAGCGTTTGAATCAGCGCCTCGAAACCGTTCTTGGAGCCAGTCGCAAGGATTGGCGCCTGGCGGAGGCCGAGCATTTGCTGCGTCTGGCCAGCCTGCGCCTTTCTGCACTGCAAGACATCACCAGTGCGCAGGCGCTGGTGGAGGGGGCAGATGCCATTTTGCGTGAACAGAATGACCCGGGCTCGTACGCTGCGCGGGAACAGTTGGCCAAAAGCCTCGCGGCCTTGCGCAGTGTCGAACAGCCAGACCGTACCGGCCTGTTCCTGCGTCTGGCAGCCTTGCGCGATCAAGTCGCCCAGCTCAATGCGTTGGCTCCGGCTTATCAGGACCAAGGCGATTCATTGCTTGGCCTGACGGCTGACGGGGATGGCGCAAGCCGATGGGCGCAGTGGTGGGACGAAATCTCCCATTACATCCGCATTGATTTCAATGCGGATAAAAACGTCCGCCCACTGTTGGCCGGGCAAAGCCTGACGCAAGTACGTCTAGCCTTGAGCCTTGCACTGGAGCAGGCGCAATGGGCGGCGCTCAATGGACAGGCGCCGGTGTACACCCAGGCGTTGGCGCAGGCTGAAGAGGTGCTCAAAGGCAACTTCAATCAGGACAATCCGCAAAGCCAGAAGCTGTTGGAGCAAGTGGTTGAGCTCAGCAAGCAACCGGTAACTGTCAAAACCCCGGACTTGGCCGGCACGTTGAGCGCGGTGCAGGCTTACCTCGAGCGACGTCATGTCAGTGCTGACGAGCCGGGTCAGGCAGCCGGCAACCCGGCGCAGGAGACCAGTCCATGAAGCGCTTCTATGTGATTGTGTTTTTGTTGATCGCAGCGGCGGCCTGCATCGGCCTGGCCATTGCCGAAGACACGGGCTACGTGCTAATCGCTTATAAAAGTTTTCGCTATGAGTCCAGTGTGTGGGCCACGCTGGCGCTGATTGTTGTGCTGTGGCTTTTGATCTGGGGCATCAAGCTGTTGGTCGAGCTGGTGACGGCCTCAACCGGGCTGGTTAACCCCTGGTCGCGTCGCAACCGTAGCCGGCGTGTGCAAATAGCGATCGAGCAAGGCCAGATGGATCTTGCCGAAGGACGCTGGGCCAGTGCGCAAAAACACTTGTCACGTGCAGCCGAAGCAGAGCGGCAGCCGCTGCTGTTCTATCTTGGCGCGGCCCGTGCGGCCAACGAGCTGGGTCATTACGAAGAGAGTGACAAACTGCTTGAGCGCGCGTTGCAGCGTCAGCCACAAGCGGAACTTGCGATTGCTTTGAGCCATGCGCAGTTGCAAGTAGACCGCGCCGACACCGATGGCGCACTGAATACCCTTCAAGCCATGCACGAGCGTCATCCGCATAACGTGCAGGTGCTGCGTCAGTTACAGCGTCTGCATCAACAGCGTGGCGACTGGACAGCGCTGATTCGCCTGTTGCCGGAGCTACGCAAAGACAAAGTGTTGCCCGCCAAAGAACTGGCAGAGCTGGAAAGCCGGGCATGGGGGCAAAACCTCAATCTGGCAGCACAACGCGAGACAGAAGGCGAAGCGGCCCTGCAATCGTTGCAGCGCGCGTGGCAGCAACTGACCTCGGCCCAGCGTCAGGAGCCGGCGCTGGTTTTGGCCTATGCCGAACAATTGCGTCAATTGGGGGCTCAAGGTGAGGCTGAGGAAGTCTTGCGGGGCGCCCTGAAACGCAACTACGACAGCCATCTGGTGCGTCTGTACGGTTTGTTGCGCGGCAAAGATCCGGTCAAACAATTGCAAACGGCTGAAGGCTGGCTCAAGGCGCATCCGGCAGATCCGAGCCTGCTGCTGACCTTGGGTCGTTTGTGCCTGCAGAACAGCTTGTGGGGCAAGGCCCGTGATTACCTGGAAAGCAGCCTCAAACTTCAGCGTAACCCGGAAGCCTGCGCTGAACTCGCCAGGTTATTGGCTCAACTGGGTGAAACCGATCGTAGCAATCAACTGTTTCAAGAAGGTTTGAACCTTTTGGATGAGCGTTTGTTAGCGTTACCCTTACCGGCCGCTGCGAGTAGTATCTAAGAAGAGTCCGACTTATGCATAGGCGTAAGTCGGCTTCCCTTAAAGAAATCTCATACTTAATTTCCGGAAAGTAAAATTCCTACGAGATGTAACAAACTATCTTTCAGAGCCTGTCGGTTAATCCTTACAGCCTTACGGAAGCTTCCCCCGGGCCCCATCTTGAAAGGGCCAACGGCTTTCCACTACCGTAATTACCTGTCTATTTTGTTACGGAAAAGCCATGTTTTTGGCCGGCTCACGTTTCATATTTCTCCTGATGTTTTTAGCCAGCTCGACTGTGCTGAGCGTCTCCTTGTATCTGGAGTACGGGCCCGGACTTAAACCGTGTTCGTTATGTTGGGTGCAGCGTTTTTTTCTACTGGCCTTTTGTATCGTGAATCTGATCGCTTATGCGCATGCCTCGCGCCCCAAACGTGTAATGAGTTATTCGATCGTGTCGTTGGTACTGGCGTTCGCCGGGGCAATGAGCGCAGTGCGCCAAGTGATATTACTCAGGGTGCCGCCTGAGCAACTCATGTTCTGCCAGCCCGACTTCATTTGCATGTTGCACAACTTTTCCTTGAAAACTGCCCTTTCGGCGCTATTCAGAGGGAGCGAAGAGTGTGTTCACGTCAGTTGGACAGTTTTTGGCCTGAGCATCCCCGAATTGAGTTTGCTGGCATTCACCGGCCTGTGCCTGCTAAGCATTACGCAGCTCATTCGCACAGTCGTTTCCCGCATGCATAGCCCTCCCTGCGACCCGGCGTAGCAGGTCCCATTAAACGCTTGTATGAATTTTCTCTCGTGCGTACCTTGAAGCAGTCACCGTGCGGGCATAATCTGGCCCGCACGCATTACTGGAATATGCCGCCCAATGCCGTTGCGCTCTAGCGCACTTTTGGGTTCAGACAGGCCCGGCCAACGCTGGGTGGCATGAGCCCATAAGGGAAGAGAGATCACCATGCTAGAGAGTTGCAAGAATGCTCAGGAGCGTTTCAACGGCGTCCACAAGCTGATTGATAACTGGCTGCATGAGCGCGCAGAGCTCGTGAAGGCTTACGAAGCCGTCAAGATCGAGCAAAATTCCTCGAATCCCAAGCGTAAAACCCAAAAAGAGTTTTGCCAGGTGTTGGTCGACTATGTGTCGGCTGGCCACTTCGAGATTTACGATCAGCTACATCAAGAAGCTAAAGCCTTTGATGATGAGCGCGGCATTGAGCTCGCCAGTCAACTTTATCCGCGCATTCAAGAAATCACTGAACGTGCTCTGGACTTCAATGACCGCTGTGACGGCAAGGATCATCGTCCTGATTGTGAAAAGCTGGCCGCCAAGTTCAAAGAGCTGGGTGCCTTGCTTCATGAACGATTCGAATTGGAAGACTGCCTGATCGAAGTACTGCACAACGCTCACAACCAAAACGTCATGCCCAACGCTGAAGCCATCCAAGCCTGATATGCCACCCCGGCGTAGACGTTGCAGGAGCACCTGCGCTCCTGCAATCAAAGGCGAGATGCGCTTTATTTTTTGCTGTCGAGCAATTCGATTTCAAACACCAGCGGTGTGTAAGGCGCGATCAAATCCCCGGCGCCGTCAGCGCCATACGCCTGACTTGACGGTATTACCAGTCGCCACTTAGCCCCGACGGGCATTTGAGTCAGCGCGCTACGCCATCCCGCGATCACACTGTCCAGACGAAACCACTGTGGCTGCGTGCTTTGATCAAACACAGAGCCATCGGGCAGCCGTCCCATGTAGTTCACCTTCACCCACCCTTGAGCCTCAGGCTTTGCACCTGTGCCGGGGTTGAGTTCTGTTTGAAGAATGCCGTTCGCCAGCTCACGGGTATGTGGCAGAGCTTTTTCCTTTGCCAAAAACGCGTGCTCGGCCGACAGGGCGCGCTCGATATCAGGCTGAGTGGAGGCAGCGTCGATCCGCGACTGATGTTCCGTCAACACCTGCTCGATGCGTGCATCGCTGAGGGTTAACGGCTTGCCCTGATAAGCTGCGCGCAACCCTTCAATCAAGGCGTCAAGTTGCAGGTCAGGCACCTCTTCGCGCAGGCGTTCTCCCAGACTGGCGCCCAGGCTGTAAGCCAGGTCATGCGCGGCATCGGTCTGTGTTTCCGGCACTGCGTGGGCCAATGGAGCAAGGCATAAAAAAGTCCATAAAAGATAACGAGCCATGGTCACTCTCCGGCCAAAAGTGCCGGGGATTATGCCAGCCGTGTTGCAGGGCATCGTGTTTTATTTGCTCGGAACAACGGAACGTTTTGAACCGGTAAAAGCCTCCGTTAAATAAATACCGCAGCGGACTAAAGGTTGATCCGGAACAACTTTCTCGACGCCATGCAACGCATAGCTATCGTTAGTGTCAACATGATCTAGCCGCGGTTCTTGCAGAGGTCTAGTATGAGCCGCACTCACTTCAGCCAGGAGGTAAACCATGTCGGCCAAAAAGAAGCCCGTTAATACCCCGTTGCACCTGCTCCAACAGCTCTCAGGCAGCTTGCTTGAGCATTTGGAAAACGCTTGCTCCCAAGCGTTGGCTGATGCTGAGAAACTGCTCGCCAAGCTTGAAAAACAGCGCGGCAAAGCTCAGGAAAAACTGCACAAAGCGCGCGCCAAACTGCAAGACGCAGCCAATTCCGGCAAGTCCAAGGCTCAGTCCAAAGCCAAGTCTGCAGTTAAAGAGCTTGAGCAACTGCTTGATGCCCTGAAAGAACGTCAAACAGAAACCCGCGATTACATCCTGCAACTCAAGCGCGACGCTCAAGAAAGCTTGAAGCTCGCTCAAGGTGTAGGCCGGGTCAAGGAAGCTGTTGCCAAAGCGTTGACCACCCGTGACGCCAAGCCTGCTGCCAGTGCCAAGAAGGCTGCTGCAAAAGCGCCCGCCAAAACAGCCGCAAAAGCCCCTGCCAAGGCCCCTGTAAAAGCGGCTGCGAAACCAGCGGTTAAAGCAGCGGCGCAAAAACCGGCCACCGCACGCGCTGTCAAACCTGTGGCTGCTAAAGCCCCAGCCGCTAAGCCTGCTACGAAAGCAGCCACCGCAAAACCTGCTGCTGCCAAGCCTGCGGCTAAAGCGCCGGTCAAAGCCGCCGCCAAGCCAGCCACCCGCGCCGCCGCCAAACCGGCGCCGAAGCCTGCCGCTAAACCCGCCGCCAAACCAGCAGTTGTCAAACCTGCCGCCGCCAAACCGGCAGTTAAGCCCGCTGCAAAACCTGCGGTCGCCAAACCAGCGGCTAAGCCTGCAGCCAGAAAGCCAGCGGCAACCAAGCCGGCAACAACCGCCAAGCCAGCCGCAACACCTGCTGCAACACCGGCCTCTGCGCCAGCCGCAACGCCCGCTCCAACGCCTGCGACAACCCCCGCGGTTACGCCAACCAGCGCTTCTTAAGCGTGGTTGATTGCGGCACGCAGCGCTTGCAGCGTGTCGCAATCGGGTTGGCCAACAAGGCTGACCAGCTCCCGCAACCAGTTGCATTTCTGTGCTGATTGCCCAGGCAGCCACTTGCGAGTCAATGATTCCAACCGCAACAGCAATGTGCGCTCCGCCTCTAACTCCAACGTTTTGACCTGCATGCGCAAAGTGGCGAGTGCCTCATCGTGCTCAGACGCTTCACGCCATTGCATCCGTAATTGGCGTAAAGGCTGTATGACGTCGCGCTGCCAAGGCTCGGCGCAGGCCTGTAGTTGCGTCAGTCGGCCTTCATTGCAGGCCACGCCGCGCGTTTGCAACCATGCCCCACACAGCAGCAGGCACACATCCATCCCCCGGTTTTGCAGCTCAAGGCAGGCGTGCTCGACGCCGGGCCGCGCATAGAGGTGTAAACAGTAGTTCCACAGGTCAGTGTGCATAGTGCAATTAGCGCCAGTTGAGAGGGAAGCTGGTAGACTCCGCCGCCATTATGATCCGACTTCAGAACCTGACTTTACAGCGTGGCCCGCAACGTCTGCTAGAAGACGCCGAGCTGACGCTGCACGCCGGCCACAAAGCCGGTCTGGTCGGCGCCAACGGCGCCGGTAAATCCACGTTGTTCGCCTTGTTACTGGGTGAGTTGACCCCCGATTCGGGTGATTGTCTGCTCCCTGCCGACTGGCGGATTGCCCACATGCGGCAAGAAATCGACACCCTCGACCGCATTGCGATCGATTACGTGCTTGATGGCGACCAGCGTCTGCGCCAGGTGCAAGCCGATCTGGCCAAGGCCGAGGCGGACGAAGACGGCCCGGCTCAGGCACGCCTGCATGCCGAGCTGGACAGCGCCGACGGCTACACTGCCGACGCCCGTGCGCGCAAAATGCTCGCCGGTCTGGGGTTCACCAACGAACAAATGGATCGCCCGGTCGCCGACTTTTCCGGTGGCTGGCGGATGCGCCTGAACCTGGCGCAAGCCCTCATGTGTCCGTCGGATTTGTTGTTGCTCGATGAACCGACCAACCACTTGGACCTTGATGCCATTTTGTGGCTCGAAGACTTCCTCAAAAGCTACCCGGGCACCCTGCTGCTGATATCCCACGACCGGGATTTTCTCGATGCCGTGGTGGACAACATCGCCCACGTCGATCAGCGCAAAATCACGCTCTACCGCGGTGGTTACACAGCCTTCGAGCGCGCCCGTGCCGAGCGTCTGGCCCAGCAACAGCAGGCCTACGAGAAGCAACAGGCGCAACGTGCGCACATGGAAAGCTACATCGCCCGCTTCAAGGCTCAAGCCACCAAGGCGCGTCAGGCACAAAGCCGGATCAAGGCACTTGAGCGCATGGAAGAACTGAGCGCGGCCCACGTTGATTCGCCGTTCGACTTCGTGTTTCGTGAAGCCGTGAAGCTCTCCAGCCCGCTGCTGGATTTGTCCGATGCCCGCTTGGGGTATGGCGACAACACCATCCTGGAAAAGGTCAAGCTGCAACTGGTGCCGGGTGCCCGTATCGGTTTACTGGGCCCCAACGGGGCCGGTAAATCAACCCTGATCAAAAACTTCGCGGGCGAGCTGGAGCCGCTGGCTGGCCGTTTGGCCCGCGGCGAGAACCTGGTCGTAGGCTACTTTGCCCAGCACCAGCTTGATTCGCTGGACGCCAAAGCCAGCCCGCTGCTGCACCTGCAACGACTGGCGCCTACTGAACGCGAACAAACACTGCGCGACTTCCTCGGCGGTTTCGACTTCCGTGGTGCGCGCATCGATGAGCCTGTGCTGAATTTTTCGGGCGGCGAAAAGGCCCGCCTTGCGCTGGCCTTGATCGCGTGGGGACGCCCTAATCTGTTGCTGCTCGACGAACCGACCAACCACCTTGATCTCGAAATGCGTCTGGCGCTGACCATGGCTTTGCAAGAGTTCAGCGGTGCGGTGCTGGTGGTATCTCACGACCGGCATTTGCTCAAAAGCACCACCGACGAGTTTCTGCTGGTGGCCGACGGCAAGGTGCAGGAGTTCGACGGCGACCTTGAAGACTACGCACGTTGGCTGGCCGATTACCGTTTGCGCAACGCCCCTGTCAGCAATACGCCGGTCAATCCGGACAAGACTGACAAAAAGGCTCAACGCCAGGCAGCCGCTGCACTGCGTCAGCAATTGGCCCCCCATAAGCGCGAAGCTGACAAGCTTGAGAGCGAGTTGGGTAAGGTCAACGAAAAGCTGGCTAGCATTGAAGTCAGCCTTGGCGACAGTGCGGTGTACGAAGCTGCCCGTAAGGACGAGTTGCGTGAGCTGCTGGCTGAGCAGGCCAAACTCAAGGTGCTGGAAGGTCAGTTGGAAGAACGCTGGATGGAAGCGCTGGAAGTGCTGGAAACCCTTCAGGCAGAGCTTGAGGCCTTGTCCTGATGGAGTCATTGGGCCTCCCTTTACCGGCTGAGTTGATCGCGCCGCTGTGGATTGGCATCCAAATTCTGCTGATTCTCTTGGCGGGTTATTTCCTGCAGCGCGTGATTGCGCGTTTCCTCACACGCCTGGGTGAACGCTACCCGCTGCCGCCACAGCTACTGATGCCACTTCGCGGCGGCTTGCGCTGGTTCATCATGGGCAGCGCGGTCATCTTCGTGCTGGAGCGTCTGGGTGTATCCGCCACGGTCTTGTGGACTGCGCTTTCAGGGTTCGTCGCGGTAGCAGCCATTGCCTTCTTCGCGATGTGGAGCGTGCTGTCCAACCTCTTGTGTGCCGTGCTCATTTTTACTGTCGGACCGTTCCGCATCGGCGACGTAGTCGAGTTACTCGACACGTTGGACAAGCCGGGGGTCAAAGGCCGTGTGGTGGCAATCAACTTGCTGTACACCACCCTGATCGAACCTGCGGAAGCGGGCAGTGGCAGCAGCATGGTGCAAGTGCCCAACAGCCTGTTCTTCCAGCGTTCCGTTCGCCGCTGGCGCGAAGGTGATGTGTAAACAGTCTGCGTTCCCACAGGCTTTACAGCAAAAAACCAGTGGTTAAATTTCAGCCCGCGCATTAGTTTTAAGGACTTGTTACTGATTTTGTCCGGGAGGTGCGCGATGTCGCTGGAAACGTGGTTGGCCTTTTTTGCGGCGTCATGGGTCATCAGCCTGTCGCCCGGCGCGGGTGCAATTGCTTCAATGTCATGCGGCCTGCAGTACGGCTTCTGGCGGGGCTATTGGAATGCCATCGGCCTGCAACTGGGGCTGGCCTTGCAAATCGTCATTGTGGCAGCCGGTGTCGGTGCAATCCTCGCGGCTTCTTCAACTGCCTTTTACGCCATCAAGTGGTTCGGCGTGGCGTACCTCATCTACCTTGCCGTCAAGCAATGGCGCGCCTTGCCTGCCGACCTTAGCGACAACGCCGCCGTTCGCCCCATCGGCAAACCGCTGGCGCTGGTGTTTCGCGGCTTTTTGGTGAATGTCAGCAACCCCAAGGCGCTGGTGTTCATGCTGGCGGTGCTGCCGCAGTTCGTTGATCCCCATGCTCCTTTGCTGTCCCAATATTTGATCCTGGGCGCGACCATGATCTGCGTCGACCTGATTGTGATGGCGGGTTACACCGGGCTGGCATCCAAGGTGCTACGGCTGTTGCGTACCCCGAAACAGCAGCGCCGCATGAATCGCACTTTTGCCGGGTTATTCGTAGGTGCAGCAGGTTTTCTGGCGACGTTGCACCGCGCAACGACGTAAAGCCCTTGAGACATTGCGAAGGGAAGTGAACAATGTGTTACTTCTCATTTCCACCCGGATTTTTCCATGACCGCCCGCTCGCGTTTCTTGGCATGGCTGCTGGTGCCCATGCTCGCGTTGTGCAGCCTTGTTGTGTCTGCCAACTCCCCGGAAGGTGCCTCGCAGGCACTTCATCTCATTGATTACATTGGCGCGGATTACCCGCCCACGGTCGAAGATGGAAAGGTCATCGACGAGACCGAATACCGCGAGCAACTGGAATTCCTGGCCGTTCTCAAGGGGCTGATTGCCGACTTGCCTGAACGCCCGGAGCGTGCGGAGCTGACCCAGGGTGTGATGGCTTTGCAGCGCGCTATCGAGCAACGCGAGGACGGCGTTGCCGTAGCCCGTGAAGCGCGTCAATTGGGTGCCAAACTGGCAGTGGCCTATGAGGTGAGCCAGGCGCCTGTGATTACGCCGGATCCCACCCGTGGGGCGCCGCTGTATGCACAGCATTGCTCAGTGTGCCATGGTGAAACGGGAGCCGGGGACGGCCCGGCCGGGGTGGGCATGGCGCCGCCGCCTGCCAACCTGCGCGACGCAGAACGCCTGGATCGCCTGAGTCTCTACGCGATTTACAACACGCTGGGGCTGGGTGTCGAAGGCACGGACATGCCTTCATTTGCGGACCAGCTCGACGAGCGTCAGCGCTGGGACCTGGCTACCTATATCGCAGGCCTGAGTGCTGACCCGAAGGCAGTCAAAGCAGACAAAACTTACAACTTGGCCGATCTTGCCCGTCAAACACCCAATGAAATTCTGGCCGCTGATGGCCCGCAGGCGGCGGCGACTTTCCGTGCGCAGCGCGCACAGCCGCCGCAGGTCGTGCGCGGGCCAGGCCAGTTGCTCGATTACACCGGCGCCACGCTCGACAAAAGCCTTGCGGCGTATCGCGCAGGTGACCGTGAACAAGCTTATGACCTGTCTGTTGCCGCATATCTTGAAGGCTTCGAGCTGGTTGAAAGCTCACTGGATAACGTCGATAGCAACGTCCGGAAAAACACAGAGAAAGCCCTGATGGCGTACCGTCAATCGTTGCAGGATGGCTTGCCCGTCGAGCAGGTTGAGCAACGTCTGGAGGCCGCCAAAGCGCTGCTCAAAGAATCGGCCGGGTTGCTGGGCAGCGATGGCTTGAGTTGGTCGCTGAGCTACATTTCGGGCTTATTGATCCTGCTGCGCGAAGGGCTTGAAGCCATTCTGGTGCTGGCGGCCATCCTCGCGTTCTTGCGCAATACCGGGCAACAGTCTGCCGTTCGCAGCGTCAACATCGGCTGGGGGCTGGCGCTGCTGGCAGGCCTCGCGACGTGGGCGTTGGCCGCGTATGTGATCGACGTCAGCGGCGCGCAACGCGAACTGCTCGAAGGGTGCACCGCGTTGTTTGCCAGCGTCATGGTGTTGTGGCTCGGGGTGTGGATGCATGACCGCCGACATGCTGCAGCGTGGCAGGACTACATCAAAAGCAGCCTGGTCAGTGGCGGCGGGCGCTTCGGTTTTGCGATCCTGGCCTTTTTCTCGGTATACCGCGAATTGTTTGAAGTGATCCTGTTTTACGAAACCCTGTGGCTGCAAGCCGGTCCGGCCGGGCATAACGCGGTGTTGGCGGGCGGCGCCACGGCCTTGGTGCTGTTGATCGGCCTGGCATGGGTCATCCTGCGCGGGTCGGCCAAGTTGCCGTTGGCGATGTTCTTCGGCATCAACGCGGCATTGCTGTGCGCGCTGTCGGTTGTGTTCGCCGGGCATGGCGTGAAAGCGCTGCAAGAAGCCGGGATTTTCGGCACTCGTCCTGTGCCGTTCTTCGAGTTCGACTGGCTGGGCATTCATGCTGATGCCTACTCGCTGGGGGCTCAGGCCATTGCATTGCTGGCGATCATCGTGCTTTACGGCCGCAGCAAACTGGCCGAAAAGCGCAGGCTGCCAGCCTAGCGAGCGCCAACAGTGTGGACGCTGCCCGGCAGCGCCCACACCCAATGTTCAGGAGAGTGTGCCCATGCGTGTCTGGATCGACGCCGACGCTTGCCCCAAGGCCGCGAAGGATCAAGTCATCAAGTTCGCTTTAAAGCGGCAGTTTGAGGTCGTGCTGGTTGCCGGGCAGAGCCAGGTCAAGCCGACGTATGCGTTAGTCAAATTGATTGTGGTGCCCAGCGTTCCTGATGCCGCCGACGATTATCTGGTTGAGCACGCAGTGCCCGGCGAGCTGGTGATTTGCAGCGACGTGCCGTTGGCAGACCGTTTAGTGAAAAAGGGCGTGGCCGTACTCGATCCGCGTGGTAAAGAGTTCGATGCTCACAACATGGGCGAGCGGCTGGCGGTGCGTAACCTGTTCACGGATCTGCGCGAGCAAGGTCAGGTTGGTGGCGGGCAGGGCGCGTATGGCGAACGCGAGAAACAGGCGTTCGCCAATGCGCTGGATCGAATTTTGACGCGTCTGGCGCGGGTCTGATCAATCGTTTTCGTGGGTCAATTCCAGGACACGGTCGACCATCTTGTTGATGCCCGAGGCGGCTTCGCTGATGGAATTCGCCAGCATGTAGGCGGGGGTGCTTACTAGCTTGCGGGCCTTGTCTTCGACGATCTCGCTGACCTCGCACTCTTGGTGAGTAGCGCCCATTTTGCTCACGGCGGCGGCCGTGTCGGCATCATTACCAATGGTGCAGGTCACGCCAGGGCCATAGATTTTGGCGGCCATGGCAGGTGAGATGCACATCAAGCCCACGGGTTTGCTCGCTTCGGCAAAGGCTTCAGCCAGCGCTAGCACGTCAGGCTGCACGGTACATTCAGCACCTTTAACGGCGAAATCAGACAAGTTTTTCGCGGCACCAAACCCGCCGGGTACGATTAAGGCGTCGAAGTCTTCAACGTTCGCCTCGCGAATATCCTTGACCTCGCCACGGGCGATGCGCGCGGACTCAACCAGCACGTTACGCGACTCGTTCATCTCTTCGCCGGTCAGATGATTGATGACATGCATTTGCGCGATATTGGGTGCGAAGCATTGAACGTGGGCGCCACGCTGATCGAGGCGCAGCAGGGTGATGACGCTTTCGTGGATCTCGGCACCGTCGTAGACGCCGCAGCCCGACAGAATCACGGCAACTTTTTTCTGGGTCATGTGGGTTCTCCTAAAACGTGATACGTGGCGTTAATGTCGCCTGATTTGGCAGCAGATGCCAGAGCGGACAGATCGGGCACACGTCGTTGAATGCTTACTACATGGATCGCTTTCACGCGTCAGTGTTCAGTTTAGAAGAGAGCGGGCAGGCGCTGCGATGGCAACGCCTCGGGAGGGGTGTGTGCGAGCGCACACACGGTATTACTCGGCGGGCGGGGTGTTGGCTTCGGCGGCTTTGTTTTTTTCATCCAGCGCAGTCTGTCGGGCGATGCGCGCATTTTTGAAGCGACGGCGAATCCACAGGCAGATGCCCAGCACCAGCAAGGCGCCCAATACCCACAATTCGTATTTTTTAACGCTGCCGAGCAAGCCTTCCAGCACGGCGCCAAAGTGATACGCGGCGGTGGCCAGGGCGATGGCCCAGATAGCGGCGCCAATGCCGTTGAGCAGTAAATAACGGCCCGGCGGATAACCGGACAAGCCAATGGCGACCGGCATGACGGTGCGCAGCCCATAGACAAAGCGGAAGCTCAGGACCCAGATGTCCGGATGCTTGCGAATGTGCTCCAGCGCCTTGTCGCCCATCAGCTGCCAGCGCGGCTTTCGGGCTAGCAGTTTGCGGCCGTGCTTGCGCCCCAGGAAGTACCATAGCTGGTCGCCGGCGTAACTGCCGAGGAACGCCACGATCATGACCAGTTTGAGGTCCATGTATCCGCGGAACGCCAAGAAGCCTGCGAGTACCAGAATGGTCTCACCTTCAAAGAACGTCCCTAGAAACAGGGCGAAGTAGCCGAATTCTTGAAGAAATTGTTGGAGCATTGTCTGGATGCTGGCGAAATGAACGCGCAGCCTACGCCTTCAAGCGCGTGTATGAAAGTATCGAAATGTGTCTTGGCGTGAACAAATCCTACAATGCACATGGTTTTGACTTACATCATCAGTGTTGTCATCGGGTGTTCATGGTGCGCAGTTATAAAGGTCGCGCGCGTTAAGGCCGAGGGAATTTCTGGTTTTGCCGGTCGTTGGCGATGTGTCGCTACGCACTGAAGACGCTACTAAAGTCGCAGTGGATAAGCGGCAGGCAGCAGTGATGTATCAACAGCTTTAGAACAATTTGAATAAAACACCCTCTAACCAGGCCTCAGCCCGCATAAAGCGCCTCTGAGCGGTTTAATCCCGCAGGCGTTGGTGGCATTCTGGTTGTCAATTTGACTGGCCGCGCCGCTTAACTGTTACGAGAGTCAAACCCGCTCTTATCAGGAACACTCAATGAATACCGAAGGACAGACAGAACTCGTTGCCACCGAACCTCAACCGATTGTTGAGCAGGCCACCCAAACCCCGCCCGAGCCGGAAACCCATGCCCCCGCAGCGGCCGAAAGCCATGGCGCGGCGCACCCGGTGATTGCCATTCCGGGTCTGGATGACAGCAGCCTGTATATCCATCGTGAGTTGTCGCAATTGCAGTTCAACATTCGCGTGCTGGAGCAGGCGCTGGATGAGTCCTACCCGTTGCTGGAGCGGCTGAAATTTCTGCTCATCTTTTCCAGCAACCTCGACGAATTCTTTGAGATCCGGGTCGCGGGCCTGAAAAAACAAATCACGTTCGCCCGCGAACAGGCCGGTGCTGACGGCTTGCAGCCGCATCAAGCGCTGGCGCGGATCAGTGAGCTGGTGCATGGCCATGTGGATCGCCAGTACGCAATCCTTAACGACATCCTGCTGCCCGAACTTGAAAAGCATCAGGTGCGCTTCATCCGTCGGCGTCACTGGAACACTAAAATCAAGGCATGGGTACGCAAGTTCTTCCGCGATGAAATTGCGCCAATCATTACCCCGATCGGTCTTGACCCGACGCACCCGTTTCCGTTGCTGGTAAACAAGAGCCTTAACTTCATCGTCGAGCTTGAAGGCATTGACGCCTTCGGCCGCGATTCGGGTTTGGCGATCATTCCAGCCCCGCGCTTGTTGCCGCGGGTGATTAAAGTGCCGGAAGACGTTGGCGGGCCGGGCGACAACTATGTGTTCCTGTCGTCGATGATTCACGCCCATGCCGATGACCTGTTCCAGGGCATGAAAGTAAAAGGCTGCTATCAATTCCGTCTGACCCGCAACGCCGATCTGGCGGTCGACACCGAAGATGTAGAAGACTTGGCCCGCGCATTGCGTGGCGAGTTGTTCTCGCGTCGTTACGGTGACGCGGTGCGTCTGGAAGTGGCTGATACGTGCCCTAAGCACCTGTCCGATTACCTGCTCAAGCAATTCAACCTGCACGAGACCGAGTTGTACACGGTCAATGGGCCGGTGAACCTTACGCGTCTGTTCAGCATCACCAGCCTGGACAGCCACCCCGAGCTGCAATACACGCCGTTTACACCGGCCATTCCGAAGCTGTTGCAGAACAGCGAAAACATTTTCAGCGTAGTCAGCAAGCAGGACATCTTGCTGCTGCACCCGTTTGAGTCGTTTACCCCGGTCGTCGACTTGCTACGACAGGCGGCCAAGGACCCGCATGTACTGGCCGTGCGCCAGACGCTCTACCGCAGCGGCGCCAACTCCGAGATCGTGGATGCGCTGGTGGATGCGGCGCGTAATGGTAAGGAAGTGACGGCGGTGGTTGAGCTGCGTGCGCGTTTTGACGAAGAGTCCAACCTGCAACTGGCCAGCCGTCTGCAAGCGGCGGGCGCGGTGGTGATCTACGGGGTGGTGGGTTTCAAGACCCACGCCAAGATGATGCTGATTTTGCGTCGTGAAGCCGGCGAAATCGTGCGTTACGCGCATTTGGGTACTGGCAACTACCACGCCGGTAACGCACGTCTGTACACCGACTACAGCTTGCTGACGTCGGATGATGCGCTGTGCGAAGACGTCGGCAAGCTGTTCAGCCAATTGATAGGCATGGGCAAAACCCTGCGCATGAAAAAGCTGCTGCATGCGCCATTTACCCTGAAGAAGGGCATGCTGGACATGATTGCCCGGGAAACCCAGTTCGCACTGGAAGGCAAGCCTGCGCACATCATCGCCAAGTTCAACTCGCTGACGGACCCGAAAATCATTCGGGCGTTGTACAAGGCCAGCCAGTCCGGGGTACGTATTGATCTGATCGTGCGCGGGATGTGCTGCCTGCGCCCGGGTATTCCAGGCGTGTCGCACAACATTCATGTGCGTTCGATCATTGGCCGCTTTCTGGAACACACGCGGGTGTTCTACTTCCTCAATGGCGGGGAAGAGCAGATGTTCCTGTCGAGTGCGGACTGGATGGAGCGCAACCTCGATAAGCGCGTCGAGACGTGCTTCCCGATTGAAGGCAAAAAGTTGATTCTGCGGGTCAAGAAAGAGCTGGAATGCTACCTGACAGACAACACCCACAGCTGGAGCTTGCAGTCGGACGGGCGTTATATCCGCAACACGCCAACCGGCAACCAAAATCCGCGCAGCGCCCAGGCCACATTGCTGGAGCGCTTGAGCCTGCCGGTATTGACTGTCAGCACCGGGCCGTCGGTGTAAACCTGCAAGTCGCTGGCGCACAGAGCGCCAGCGACGGTATGCATATACCGCGTCAGGACACCGTCAACACAATTCCGACCCGAGTCAGCCATTGAGCTTCCTGCTCAAAATCGGCTTGGGTCAGCGGGTTCTGTTCCAGCCAGCCTTCAGGGAATATCACGTCAAGGTGATCGCCATCGGCGCGCAGTTTGACTTGTGACGCTTGCTGGTCGCCACGAATGTGGTGGTACAGAATCGCAAAGCGCAGCAACACGCACAGACGAATCAGCTTGATGCCGTCATCCCCGAATTCAGCAAACTTGTCTTTCGGTATGTTGCGGCGATGACCGCGTACCAGCAACGCCAGCATTTGCTGATCTTCACGTGAGAATCCGGCCAGATCGGAGTGCTCGATCAGGTAAGCGCCATGTTTGTGGAAATGATAGTGAGCGATGTCGAGACCGACTTCGTGCACCTTGGCCGCCCAGCTCAGCAGTTCACGCCATACGCCGTCTTTCAGGTCCCATGACTTGGCCACTTGATCGAAGGCCCGCAGGGCTTTGCGTTCAACCCGCGCGGCCTGCTCGCGATCGACATGGTAACGGTCCATCAGCGAGCTGAGTGTGCGCTCACGCACGTCTTCGTGGTGGTGACGGCCCAGCAGGTCATACAACACGCCTTCGCGCAGCGCACCGTCGCAGTGGTCCATGCGCTGCAGTTCAAGGGCGTCGAAGATCGCTTCCAGAATCGCCAGCCCGGCCGGGAAGATAGTCCGGCGATCAGGCTTGATGCCTTCAAAGTCGATCTTGTCGACTTCGCCCAGCTTGAACAGTTTGCGCTTGAGCCAAGCCAGGCCTTCGGCGTTGACCTCACCATTGCCGTGACCGCCCGCTTTAAGGGCCAGACCAATGGCGCGAATGGTGCCGGACGAGCCGATGGCTTCATCCCAGCCCAAGCGGTGCAGGGCGTGCTCGATGCTCATGATCTCCAGGCGCGCGGCGGTGTAAGCCTGTGCATAGCGTGCCGGGGTGATCTTGCCGTCGCGGAAGTACCGTTGGGTATAACTGACGCAACCCATTTGCAGGCTTTCACGCAGCAATGGCTCAAAGCGTTGGCCGATGATGAATTCAGTACTGCCGCCGCCGATGTCGGCCACCAGGCGTTTGCCCGGCGTGTCGGCGAGGGTGTGCGATACGCCCAGATAAATGAGGCGTGCTTCTTCCCGTCCGGAAATGACTTCAACGGTGTGCCCGAGAATCTCCTCGGCGCGCACGATGAACTCGTTGCGGTTACGGGCTTCACGCAAGGCGTTGGTGCCTACAATCCGCACGGCGCCCAGGGGCATACCGTTGATCAGTTGGGCAAAACGTTTCAGGCAATCGAGCCCGCGCTGCATGGATTCTTCGTTGAGTTTGCGTTCTTCGTCGATGCCGGCAGCTAACTGCACCTTTTCACCAAGACGTTCAAGGATACGGATTTCACCGTTCTGTGCCTTGGCCACCACCATGTGAAAGCTGTTAGAACCCAGATCAATGGCGGCGATCAGGGATGGATTCTTGGCTTGGGATTGGGGCATGGTTGAGGGGTCTCGGTCGATAACGTCGCCATCGTGCCACGATCAAAGGCTCGCGCCAACGCGTGATGTTGGATGGCTTGATAGGGATCAACATTTTTTTCTGAGTGCGTGTCACCGGTTATCTGACCGCTGAGTGGCGGCCGAGTTGTTCAAAACCTTCTACATACGTCGGCTCATGGCTGACTATAGTTATAGTCAATCAAGCGTCAGCTTCCTGAACGCAGTGATGACGGCTATGATGTGCTACGTTTTTGCTTACCACCACGGAGACTTCCATGAGCAGCGATCTTATTAAACACGTCACCGACGCTAGCTTTGAGGCCGATGTTCTCAAGGCTGAAGGCGCCGTACTGGTCGACTACTGGGCTGAATGGTGTGGCCCTTGCAAAATGATCGCGCCAGTTCTGGACGAGATCGCTGAGACGTACAAAGGCAAGCTGACCGTTGCCAAGCTGAACATTGATGAAAACCAGGAAACCCCGGCCAAGCATGGCGTACGTGGTATTCCGACGCTGATGCTGTTCAAGAACGGCAATGTCGAAGCCACCAAGGTGGGTGCGCTGTCGAAGTCGCAATTGACTGCATTCCTCGACGCCAACATCTAAGTGTCGATAAAAGCCCCGCAAAATGCGGGGCTTTTTCATGGCTCAAGGACTAGACGCTATGAAAAGCAAGTGTTACATTCGGCCCCGCACTGGTTTCTCCACTGCCCCCTGCAAGCCGTCGCCGACGCACTCCTTATCGAATTAGTACGCGATCCTGTCGCCTTCTCTGCGGCGCGGCCTCATTAAGCCAAAAGCTTAATTTCCCCCCTCCATAAATGATTACGTCATTCCTATATGAACCTGACTGAACTCAAGCAAAAGCCGATTACCGAACTGCTCGAATTGGCCGAACAAATGGGCATAGAAAATATGGCCCGTTCGCGCAAGCAGGACGTGATTTTCTCCCTGCTGAAAAAGCACGCGAAAAGCGGCGAGGAAATCTCCGGTGATGGCGTGCTGGAGATCCTCCAGGACGGCTTCGGCTTCCTGCGCTCTGCTGACGCTTCCTATCTTGCCGGCCCTGACGATATTTACGTCTCGCCCAGCCAGATCCGTCGCTTCAACCTGCGCACCGGCGACACCATCGTCGGTAAAATCCGCCCGCCAAAAGAAGGCGAGCGGTACTTCGCCCTGCTGAAGGTCGACACGATCAACTACGATCGTCCTGAGAACGCGAAAAACAAGATTCTCTTCGAGAACCTGACCCCGCTGTTCCCGAACGTTCGCATGAAGATGGAAATCGGTAACGGTTCCACCGAAGACCTGACCGGTCGTGTGATCGACCTCTGCGCGCCAATCGGTAAAGGTCAGCGCGGTCTGATCGTTGCTCCGCCAAAAGCGGGCAAGACCCTCATGCTGCAGAACATCGCGTCGAACATTTCGCGTAACAACCCTGAAGTTCACTTGATCGTGCTGTTGATCGACGAGCGTCCTGAGGAAGTGACCGAAATGCAGCGTACGGTACGCGGCGAAGTGGTTGCGTCGACGTTCGACGAACCGCCAACCCGCCACGTGCAGGTGGCTGAAATGGTGATCGAGAAGGCCAAGCGTCTTGTTGAACACAAAAAGGACGTGGTGATCCTGCTTGACTCCATCACCCGTCTGGCCCGCGCCTACAACACTGTGATCCCGAGCTCCGGCAAGGTATTGACCGGTGGTGTTGATGCACACGCCCTTGAGAAGCCAAAGCGTTTCTTCGGTGCGGCACGTAACATCGAAGAAGGCGGGTCGCTGACCATCATCGCCACCGCGCTGGTTGAAACCGGCTCGAAGATGGATGAAGTGATCTACGAAGAGTTCAAGGGCACCGGCAACATGGAGCTGCCCCTGGACCGCAAGATCGCTGAAAAGCGCGTCTTCCCTGCGATCAACATCAACCGCTCCGGCACCCGCCGTGAAGAGTTGCTGACCGCAGACGACGAGCTGCAACGCATGTGGATTCTGCGCAAGCTGTTGCACCCGATGGACGAAGTCGCCGCCATTGAGTTCTTGATCGACAAGCTGAAACAGACCAAGACCAACGACGAGTTCTTCCTGTCGATGAAACGCAAGTAACACGGTTTCTCGACCCTAAAAATGGCGCCCTGCACGGGCGCCATTTTTTTTAGTCATAAAAAAGGGAGGTTTATGCTTAACTCCGGTCAATAAAAACAATGTATTAGCGGGTTTCGAGCGTTATGACTTCTCTTGTTTATCGCAGGGATATTGATGGCCTGCGCGCAGTGGCTGTACTTGCAGTAGTGCTGTTTCACTTTGGTGTGCCCGGTTTTTCCGGCGGTTTTGTTGGCGTCGATGTGTTCTTCGTCATTTCCGGTTATCTGATTACTTCAATCATTTGGCGTCAGCGGGAAGCCGGACGTTTCAGCTTCGTTGAGTTCTGGGCACGTCGTGCGCGCCGGATCTTGCCCGCTTTGTTTGTGTTGCTGGCGGCGGTATTGGTGGCGGGCTGGTTCCTGATGGCGCCCAAGGACTACGAAGAACTGGGGCGCTCGGTGCGCTACCAAGTGATGTTCGTGTCCAACCTGCTGTTTATGCGCCAAGAGGGTTACTTCGATGCCGCCAGCGACCTGAAGCCGTTGCTTCATACGTGGTCATTGGCGGTTGAAGAGCAGTTCTACATCGTCTTCCCGTTGATACTGACGTTGCTTTCAAGCCGTTTCAGGCACTGGCGCATGGCGTTGTTTAGCCTGTTACTGATCTCGTTTGGCTTGAGCGTCTGGGCCGTGGCGCATCACCCGGAGAAAGCGTTTTTCCTGCTGCCGATGCGCGCGTGGGAATTACTGGCCGGTGCCATGCTGGCCATCGCCCCTGAGCGCAAAAAACGTCTCACGCAAACCGCGGCGCAATGCTTCAGCCTTTTGGGGCTGGCGCTGATATTGGTGGCGGTCTTCGGCTATGACAAAAGCACTCCTTTCCCCGGCGCGGCAGCATTGTTGCCTGTGTTGGGCGTTGTGGCGCTGATCTGGGCCAACGAGCATCGCAGTACGTGGGTTGGGCAGTTCTTAAGCACCCGCTTGATGGTCGGTCTGGGGCTGATTTCTTATTCCTGGTACTTGTGGCATTGGCCGGTGTTCGTGTTTGGCAGTTATGCCAGCGTGGACGACTTCAGCCCCGCATTGACCGCTGCGCTGATCGCACTGACGTTGATCCTGGGCTATTTGTCCTGGCGATTTGTGGAAACCCCGTTTCGTGAACGTCGATTGCTGGCCGGGCGTCGTCAGATTCTGATCGCCGCCGCTGTGGGCATTGTGGTGCTGGGGCTGGCGGGGCAAGCGCTGCGCTGGACTGACGGCTTGCCGTCCCGTTTGTCAGAGCAGGCGTTGCAATATGCCAACGCCAGTAAATGGCGGCCCGAGCTGATGGCCTGCATCACTGACGATAAAAGCCCCGCCGACACGCCTTTTTGCCGCTATGGCGCCTTAGACAGGCCCGCTCAGTTGTTGGTATGGGGTGATAGCCACGCCACGGCGTTGATTCCTGCGCTGGACGAAAGCGCCCAGCAGTACGGGGTCACTGTCATGTTGGCCAGTTCGGCAGGCTGTTTGCCGCTCCAAGGGCTGGAGCATGGCGAACGTTGCGCCCAGTACAATCGACGCGTGGAACAGACGCTCAATAGCGAACCCGTCGGTGACGTAATGCTGGTGGCACGCTGGAGCCTGTACCTCGATGGCGACGCCAAAGGTGACAAAGGCCATGCGCTCAAAGCGGCGGATGGTCATTACGACCGGGCTGTTGCCGAGCAACGGTTGGCGGACGGTTTGCGAACGCGCATTAATGAGCTGCGCACAGCCGGGTATCGCGTGTGGTTGATGAAAGAAGCCCCGCTGCAGCCGTTTAATCCTCCGTACCGTTTAAGTCGACTGGCAATGTTGCACCAGCCGACGGCGGGCACCGGTTTTGCGCTGAGTGAGCACCTTAAACAGAAGGCGTTTATCAACCAGCTATTCGCTCAACTCGCTGCCAACGACCCCGGTGTCAAGGTTTTGGACCCTACGCCGCAATTGTGTGACGACACGGGCTTATGCCGGGCCGAGCAAGACGGTCATTCGTTGTATACCGACGACAATCACCTGTCCGAGGTGGGCGCCCGGTTACTGCTGCCTGTGTTGGCTCCGCTGTTCCAAGAGGTGGCGGGTGCCAAGGCACTGGAGGTGAAGTGAGCTCAAATCCGCCCGCCCAGCAGCGATAAGCTGCCAGCGGGCGGCATTGCAGGTAGGATGTACGCCTATTTTGAGGGTGCCAACGTCAATGAAATTCAAGGATCTTCGGGATTTCGTGCAGCAGCTAGAGCAGCGCGGAGAGTTGAAACGCATCCAGATTCCCGTCTCTCCAGTGCTGGAGATGACCGAAATCTGCGACCGCACGCTGCGCGCCAAAGGCCCGGCGTTGCTGTTCGAAAACCCGACCGGCCACACGATCCCGGTACTCGGTAACCTGTTCGGCACGCCTGAGCGCGTGGCCATGGGCATGGGTGCTGAGTCCGTCAGCGAGCTGCGTGAAATCGGCAAATTGCTGGCGTTCCTTAAGGAGCCAGAGCCGCCGAAAGGTCTGAAGGACGCGTGGTCCAAACTGCCGATCTTCCGCAAGATTATCTCCATGGCCCCGAAAGTCGTGAAAGACGCGGTGTGCCAGGAAGTGGTGATTGAAGGCGATGATGTCGATCTGGCCATGCTGCCGGTTCAACACTGCTGGCCGGGCGATGTGGCGCCGTTGATTACCTGGGGCCTGACCGTCACCAAAGGACCGAACAAGGATCGCCAGAACCTTGGCATCTACCGTCAGCAAGTGATTGGCCGTAATAAAGTCATCATGCGCTGGCTGAGCCACCGTGGCGGTGCGCTGGATTACCGCGAATGGTGCGAGAAACACCCCGGCCAGCCATTCCCTGTTTCTGTGGCATTGGGCGCCGACCCGGCAACCATTCTTGGCGCGGTGACACCGGTGCCTGACAGCCTGTCCGAATACGCCTTTGCCGGGTTATTGCGCGGCAACCGGACCGAGCTGGTCAAGTGCCGCGGCAACGACCTGCAAGTCCCCGCCACGGCTGAAATCATCCTTGAAGGCGTGATTCACCCCGGCGAAATGGCCCCGGAAGGCCCGTACGGTGACCACACCGGTTACTACAACGAAGTGGACAGCTTCCCTGTCTTCACCGTTGAGCGCATCACCCATCGGGTCAAGCCGATTTACCACAGCACCTACACAGGCCGTCCACCGGATGAGCCCGCGATTCTGGGTGTGGCCCTGAACGAAGTGTTTGTACCGATCCTGCAAAAGCAGTTCCCGGAAATCACCGATTTCTACTTGCCGCCTGAAGGCTGTTCGTATCGCATGGCCATCGTGACCATGAAGAAATCGTACCCGGGGCACGCCAAGCGGGTGATGCTCGGTGTGTGGTCATTTTTGCGCCAGTTTATGTACACCAAGTTCGTGATCGTGACCGATGACGACATTAATGCCCGCGACTGGAACGACGTGATCTGGGCCATTACCACGCGCATGGACCCCAAGCGCGACACGGTGATGATCGACAACACGCCAATCGACTACCTTGATTTCGCCTCGCCGGTGTCCGGTCTGGGTTCGAAGATGGGGCTCGATGCGACCAATAAATGGCCGGGCGAGACCACGCGCGAATGGGGACGGGTCATCGTCAAGGACGAGGCAGTGACACGCCGGGTCGATGACATCTGGAATCAATTGGGAATAGATTGATGCGAGTAACCTTGCAGCCGTCAGGCGCGGTGTTGGATACCTTGCCCGGCGAGCCGATTCTGAATGCGGCGCAGCGCCTGGGCTATGAATGCCCGCAAAGCTGTCGCAACGGTAATTGCCATGTGTGCGCCGCCTTGCTGGTTGAAGGGCGCGTGCAGCAAGCGGGCGAGATACGTGACCATGGCGAGATCTACACCTGCCTGGCGCAACCGCAGGAAGACTGCGTCGTGTTGTGGGATGGCGTGCTTGCCTTGGGAGAGTTGCCGGTGCGCAGCCTGACGTGCCAGTTGGTTGATTGCGTAGAAATGGGCGGCGATGTCTGGCGGGTGCGCTTGCGTGCGCCCGCCGGCAAGCCGCCGCGTTATTACGCGGGCCAATATGTGATGCTGGAGCGTGAGAACGGTGAGAAATCCGCGTTCTCGCTGGCCAGCGCGCCACATGCCGGACGTGACCTTGAGCTGCACGTGTTGGTGCGTGAAGACAGCGCCCGCAGCCTGATTGAGCAACTGCAACGCAACAAAATGATCCGGGTTGAAATGCCGTTCGGTGATACACACTTGTCCCAGTTGCCCGATGGCCCGCTGGTACTGATCGCTGCGGGCACCGGTATGGCGCAAATGCACAGCCTGATCGAGCATTGCCGTGAGAAAGGTTTCCCGCACCCCGTGCATCTTTACTGGGGTGTACGTCGTCCTGAAGACTTCTACACCCTGGAAGAGTGGGACGCGTGGCAGCAGATCCCTAACCTGCATTTGCACAAGGTCGTGAGTGATCTGTGCGGATGGGAAGGGCGCTGTGGGTTGTTGCACGAAGCTGTGTGCGAAGACATCCGCGATCTGCGCTCTGTTTTCGTCTATGCGAGCGGCTCTCCGGCGATGATTTACGGCACCCTCGACGCCTTGGTTGCGGCAGGGATGGACGCCCACCAAATGCGTGCCGACGTCTTCGCATACAGCCCACGGCCTTGATACGTCTCGTGCAGCCTGTCGCAGCCTTGTGCTTCGACAGCGACTGCACAAGTTGGCTATAGCGCGAGGCGGAAATGCGTTCCTCTCAGCGATTAAAAACGTAACCCCGTTGTCACCATCGCGGCATTGAAACCGAGCAACACCAGCTCGGTGGCGACCGGGCCATAGTGAACACCCACGGACGGAATGATCACGGGCGCTACGCCAAAACGATTGAGTGGGATTTTGTCCTGATACTTCCCGTGATAGCCCTCCAGTAGCCCCCCCGTTACTTTCAAGTACACGGGATAAGTCTCGCTGTCGAAGCGCTTTCCGGCGTAGGCGTAGTACGACCGTTGCCTGAACGAGTTGCGAAACGTCGCTCCACCCGCCAGCCAGCCTGAGCGGTGATGGTACTCAAGGCCGATCAGGTCCTGGTTGTTGTTGTGCTCGGGGTCGGGCGAAAAGTGCCTGGTGTAGACGCTGGTTTGAACGTACCAAAAGTCCTGATCCTGCTGTTGCGCTTCATCATGCGCCATCGCGGCGCTGGCGTTGACCAACATCAACAAGCCACAGATTCCGTATTTCTTCATGCATAGGCCTCTGTTGGCAGTTTGGCGTGCGCCAGTGGCGGGTCACTATAAAGAGGTCGTTGGCCGCAAACCTGAACCTGACTGGAACAGATCGACGGCTTCGGGTTTCAGCGTAGCGCCGATTCGTGACCCGGTAGCCATATGTCAGGCCAAGCGCGTCATTTCACATTCAGTGCTATAAGATTCAGCACGTTATGTTGTGGACATCCTGCAAGTGCGCAAGGCCTGTACCCATTCGTTATGACTGTCACTGAACCGACCTGCTTGACCCTCGCCTATCCGCCGCGACTTGATCTCGGGGCGCCGCTGACTCCCGAACAATTGCGCAGCTCGCTGCTCGGTACCATGGCGCGCCACAAAGGCGGGCCGGTGTGGTTATTTGCCTATGGCTCACTGATCTGGCGCCCCGAATGTTCAGCAGTCGAGCGCGTTCGTGGCCGTGTGCATGGCTACCATCGAGGGCTGTACGTGTGGTCCCACGAACACCGTGGCACCCCGCAGTTGCCGGGGCTGGTGTTCGGGCTGGACCGGGGCGGGTCGTGCAGCGGGTTTGCTTATCGGCTGCCGGAAGAAAACCTCGATGCAGCACTCTATGCCTTGTGGCTACGAGAGATGCCCGTGCCGTCTTACCGGCCGCACTGGCTCACCTGCCGTCTTGAAGATGGCTCTCAGGTGCAGGCATTGGGTTTTGTGCTGGAGCGGCATCTGCCCAGCTATGCGGGCAATCTGCCAGATGACGTACTGGGGCAGGTGTTGGCCAACGCCTGCGGGCGTTACGGCACCACTCGCGATTATGTGGAGCAGACCGTAAGCGCCCTGCGAAGCCACGCCATGCCAGACCGGAATCTGGAGGCGCGGCTCAAGCGCTGTGGATCAATCAAGCCTTAAGCGTTGCGCGCTTCGCTGGCTACTTTCTTGTGGCGCAGGGTGGGGATCATGAACGCGATCGCCAACAGGCACGCACTGATCAACAGTACGAAGCCGCCATCCCAGCCGAAGTGGTCAACCAGATAACCCATCGCTGCGCTGGCCGCCACCGACCCCCCCAAGTAACCGAACAGCCCGGTGAAGCCAGCTGCCGTACCTGCGGCTTTCTTGGGTGCCAGTTCCAGAGCCTGCAAACCGATCAGCATCACTGGCCCGTAAATCAGGAAGCCAATGGAGAACAGCGCGATCATGTCGATGCTCGGGTTGCCCGGCGGGTTGAGCCAGTACACCAGCGTCGCGACCGTCACCAGTGCCATAAACACGATGCCGGTCAGCCCACGGTTGCCCCGGAAGATTTTGTCCGACATCCAGCCGCACAGCAGCGTCCCCGGGATACCCGCCCACTCATAGAAAAAGTATGCCCACGACGTGGTGTCCACGGTGAAGTGCTTGGCTTCCTTAAGGTAGGTTGGCGCCCAGTCCAGCACGCCGTAGCGCAGCAGGTAGACGAACACGTTAGCCATGGCGATGTACCAGAGCATTTTGTTGCGCAGCACGTATTTGATGAAAATTTCTTTGGCGCTGAATTCGTCTTCGTGGCTGGCGTCATACCCGGCCGGGTAATCGTTTTTGTACTGCTCAATTGGCGGCAAACCGACGGATTGCGGCGTATCGCGCATGGTCACAAAGGCAAACAATGCCACCAGCAATGCAACGGTAGCAGGTACGTAAAACGCGGCGTGCCAATCGTTGAACCATGCCATGCCCAGCAAGAACAGCGGGCCAATCAGGCCGCCGCCCACGTTGTGCGCCACGTTCCACACAGACACCACGCCGCCGCGCTCTTTCTGCGACCACCAGTGCACCATGGTCCGGCCGCTGGGCGGCCAACCCATGCCCTGCGCCCAACCGTTGATAAACAACAGAATGAACATCATGGTCACGCTGGACGTTGCCCAAGGCGCGAAACCGAAAATGAACATCACGGCCGCTGAAATCATTAGGCCAAACGGCAGGAAGAACCTCGGGTTAGAGCGATCCGACACCAGGCCCATGAGGAACTTCGACAAGCCATAAGCGATGGCGATTGCCGACATGGCCACACCCAGTTGACCCCGGGTGTACCCCTCGTCAATCAAGTACGGCATGGCCAGCGAGAAGTTTTTACGCAGCAGGTAGTAGCCTGCATAACCAAAAAAGATACCGGCGAAAATCTGCCATCGCAGGCGTCGATAGGTGCTGTCTATTTTTTCGGCAGGCAGCGGTGCCTGATGTGCGGCAGGTCGGAAAAAGGCAAACATTCAAGAGCTCCAAATTTCTTGTTATATCGGCGGGCCCGAACGTTACATTTTCGTTACCGAAAATGACAGGTCTTCTCATCTGAAACGAAAGTTAACAACGCATAAGGCATGTTCACTTATGAACATGTCGCACAGGTGTAATACCTCAAGCACCTGTCCCGTTGTCACTGCGGTGACGCAAAGGCCTGCCCTCCTTATCCATCAAGGCTTCCAGATACGTTTAAGGGATGGACACTGGCGGTTAAACCGGACGGCTCCCACGCTTCGTTGGGAAACCGAGACCTGAAAGAATTGGCGACAAATTTTTATCATCAGCTCTTTCTGCACTGATGCAGGCGTGTACCGCGCAGCTTGGGAGAAAGCATGAAGAGTTTGGTGGGGTTGTTCGTCTTAATGATGTCGCTGAAGGCGTTGGCCGGTGATTCCGCGCCTACGTTGCAGTACCAGGTAAAGCCTGTTTATCCCAAAGAACTGCAACGTATCGGCTTGCCAGGCGAAGTACGAACCCGGTTCAAGGTCAACCCGGATGGTTCAGTGGCCGATCTCGAAATTCTTTACAGCACGCACCCCGAATTTGCGGGCGCGGCGCTGAAAGCAATGAGTGAATGGCGTTTTTCGGCCTGGAAGCAAGAAGAGGGTGGCCCCAAGCACATGGTATTTTTCTCACCCTTGGTTTTCACGGTGAGCGATACCCCTGAAGCCTTGGGCAACATGCGCCATTTCGACCTCAAGGGCGCCACCTGCCGCACACTCAATAACGAAGTTTCCCGATTCAATTGGCGCAACCTTAACGTGCTGTCTGGCGGTTTAACCTTGTTCATGGTGACGCGCAATCGCTTGATCGACCTGTATATCGCGAAAAAGCTCTCGACCGAACAATTGTCCGAGACGCTGTTTGATCTCGCGCAGGGTATGGCCCAAACAATAAAGACTTGCCAGGCCAAGCCTGGCAGCCTCTTTCTGGACGCGCTTGCGGAAAGTGTAAAAGCGCGGTTGGTGGTCACCGGCCACAAGGATCAGTTGCAACTGGCTGATAAACCTTTGTAAGCCCGGGCCAGTCCGCCGGACTGATTCAGGGTTGATGCCGCCACAAGGCGGCATCCGAGAGTCATTGGGTTTTGAAGCCCGGCTTGCCATGGGCCAGTCGCCATTCGTTCACGATTCGAATGACATCGCGGGGATCCTTGGCTATGCCGGCTTCGATGTACACCGTTAATTGCAAACCATCCGGGTGTTCAGTGATCGTTAAAAAATGCTCAACCAAGGCGCTGTGTTTTTCTTCAGTGATGCAGTTGAGGCCCCAAATCTGGGTGAACAGTTCAACGAGTTCATGGGCTGTGTAGTCTTCATATTTAGTTTTGATTTTAAATTCCCGCCGTATTCGTTTGTGTTTTCCCTTTGTTGGGAAGACACAAACGTACGTGCGCTTTAAACAGCGGGTGAGGTACATAGTTATGTCACTTGCCTCAATATTGCTCGTTTCTGATGAGCGCGTTATTGCTTTGCTCACCTCGGCCGATAACGAAGAGGATGATGCCGACGTACGACTGTCGGTGATCTGCCACTCAGCTATAACCCTTGGGCTGAGGCGAAACGACCCGTATGCTTGCCCCAAACCGTATAAAGGAGCGAATTGTGAAAGCGTGGATCCTGTTGATGCTGGCCCTGTTGTTGCCGATGGCGGCGGTGGCGGAAGACGCGAAAGAGGGCGAAGCCAAAGTCAGCTATATCAGCCTGACGCCGCCCTTTGTGGGGAATTACGGTCTGGATGGCAGCCCGAAGCTCAAGGTTTACAAGGCCGATATCGCCTTACGTGTTACGGGCGACGAAGCCGCCAAGGTCGTGAAGGCCAACGATCCGTTGATTCGCAATCAGTTGGTCGGTCTGTTTACTCAGCAGACCAGTGAAACCCTGGGCAATGTCGAGAATAAAGAGAAGCTGCGCCAAGAAGCGCTGAAGCAGATCCAGCAGGTCATGACCGATGAGACGGGCAAGCCGCAGGTGGATGATCTGTTGTTCAACAACTTGATCGTTCAGTAAGCCAGCCTTTGGATTCGCCGTGCAGGCACCGGCTTTGTTTGCGCACAGTGCGTCGCGAACAAAGCCGGTGACCAAGGGTCATGCCCGGCGCAAACGTTACGACGCCAGGCTCTTTCGAAACCGCGCCAGGGCAATCGCAAAGAACAGCAGGCCGATGGCGGCCAGCGCCAACAAATCCGGCCACACTACGTCCACACCCGCCCCCCTGAACAGAATTGCCGCGCTCAAACTCACGAAGTGAGTTGAAGGCGAGCACTGCATCACCCACTGCAGCCATTCAGGCATGCTGTCCAGCGGCGTGCTGCCGCCCGAGAGCAAGAGCATCGGGATGATGACCGGGATGGCCAGCAAGCCGAACTGCGGTGTTGAACGGGCGAGGGTGGCGAGGAAAATCCCCAGCGCGGTACTGGCAAACAGATAAAGCGCCGTCACACCCAAAAACAACGCCAGTGACCCGGCCAGCGGCACGCCCAACGCCCATTTGACGATGACCTCCAGCGACACCCAGGTGCAGAGCACCACGACCAGCATGTTGCTCCAGATTTTTGCCAGCATGATTTCCAGCGCTGTCAGGGGCAGCACCAGCAGGTGATCGAGGGTGCCGTGTTCCCGTTCGCGCAATAGCGCGGTGCCGGTTAACACAATGGCCAAAATGGTGATGTTGTTGACGATCTGAATCACCGCCAAAAACCAGCCGCCCTCCAGGTTCGGGTTGAACAGTGCCCGTGCGTTGATAAGTGCTGGAGTGTTTGCCGCTGCATTGGCCTGACCGGTGTAGTTGAGCAGTTCACGCTGGAAGATACGCCCGATGTAACCCGCCCCCATAAACGCCTGGCTCATGGCTGTTGCATCGACGTTTACTTGCAGACCCGGTTCGCGCCCGGCCAGCAAGTCCGCCTGAAAATTGGCCGGTACGTTGATGACAAACGTGTATTGGCCGCCATCCATGGACTCGTCCAACTGATCGTAAGGCAGTGCTTGCGGGGTTTTGAATTCCGGTGGCAGCAATGACTCGCTGAGCTTGCGCGACAAGGCGCTGTGGTCTTCATCGACAATCGCGACGCTGGCGTTGTGCACGCCAATAATTGATCCCGCCGCCGGCATGTAAATCGCCACCGTGAAGGCGTAGAACAAAAACAGCAGCAGCACGCTGTCATGCCGCAGGCTGGTGAGTTCTTTGATCCCCAGGCGCAGGATATGCGAGAGCTTGTGCATCAAACCTCCTGCTTCTTGAGCATGATGAGACTCAAGCCGGTAAAGGCGACGAAGAAGCCCAGCAGCGCCAGGCATTGCGGCCACAGCTGGCGCAAATCCAGGGCTTTGGTGAAGGTCCCCACGGCAATGTCCAGAAAGTGCCCGGCGGGGAACAGCATGCCCATTAACGCCGCAGAGCCGTCCAGTGACGAGCGCGGCACGATGAGGCCGGAGAACTGGATGGTCGGCAGGCTGGTGATGATCATGGTGCCGAGGATCGCTGCGATCTGGGTGCGAGTGAATGCCGATATCAGCAGTCCCATGCTGGTGGTCGACAGCACATACAAAAGCCCGCCGAGGGCCAATGTCAGCGCGCTGCCTTTAAACGGCACCCCGAATAGCCAGCGGTTCATGGCAACCAGCAAGGCCAGATTGACCAGACTGACGGCCAGATAGGGCATCTGTTTGCCCAGCAGAAATTCAAGCCGGGTCAGTGGCGTGGCGTAAAAGTTGGTGATGGAGCCCAGCTCTTTTTCGCGCACGATGCCCAGGGCTGTCAGCATCGCGGGGATAAAGGCAAGGATCAGCGCCATCACGCCCGGCCCGATTGCATTCACGCTAACCACGTCCTGGTTGTAGCGAAAGCGTGTTTCGAGTTTGGCCGCCCCTTGTTTGTTCTGCGCCAGACTGCTCAAGGCGGACAGTTGCTCAAGGTTGGATTGATGCACGGATTCAACATAGTTACGGCTGGTTTCTGCGCGAAACGGCATGCCGCCATCCAGCCACGCGGCGACGGTGGGCTGGCGGCCGGCGTACAGGTCGCGCCCAAAGCCAGGCGGGATTTCCAGTGCGATTTTGATTTCTGAGCGTTGCAGACGCTTGTGCAGTTCTTCTGCACTGTGGATGGGCGCGTGTTCTTCGAAGTAACGCGAGCTGCGGAAGGCTTCCAGGTACGCGCGGCTTTGCGGGCTTTGGTCCTGGTCGTAAACAGCGAACGCCAGGTTTTCCACGTCCAGCGAAATGCCGTAGCCGAAAATTACCATCATGAACACCGCCCCCAGCAAGGCGAATGCCATGCGAACTTTGTCGCGCAGCAGCTCTTTGGATTCGCGGCTGGCCACGGCAATCAGCCGAGTCAGGCTGAAGCCGCTTTTGCCGGGCGGTGGCGGGGCGTTGACCACCGCAGCGCCAGTCTCGGGAGCGGGTACCGTGCTAGCGTCCTGCTCGTTTTGCGCGTGCTCCAAGCAGGTAACGAATGCGGCTTCCAGCGTCTCGCCGTGAAACTGTTGCTGCAATGCATCGGGGGTGTCGCAGGCCAATACTTTGCCCGCGTGCATCAACGAAATGCGGTCGCAGCGCTGGGCTTCGTTCATGAAGTGGGTGGACAAGAAGATCGTCACGCCCTGATCCCGCGACAGCTCGATCAGCAACCGCCAGAAATCGTCGCGCGCGGCCGGGTCAACCCCTGAGGTGGGCTCGTCGAGGATCAGCACTTCAGGGCGATGCAATACCGCCACTGCCAGCGACAGGCGTTGACGCAAGCCCAGTGGCAGTTCGCCGGACTGTTGCTCGGCAATGTCCGCCAGATCAAAACGCTCGATCAGCTCTTGAATCCGCGCGCGACTGTCCTGCTTGGGCAAGTCGAATAGCTGTGCGTGTAAAACCAGATTCTGCCGCACGCTCAACTCGCCATACAGCGAGAAGCTCTGAGACATGAAACCCACGCGTTTGCGCGTAGCCAGGTCTTTGGCATCCACTGGATTACCGAGCAGTTTGGCGCTGCCTTCGGTGGCGGGCATAAGCCCGGTCAGCACTTTCATGGTGGTGGTTTTGCCACAACCGTTGGAGCCCAGAAAACCGAAGATTTCGCCGCGTCCGATGGCGAAACTGACGTTATTCACGGCGGTAAAATCGCCGAATTTGAGGGTCAGGTCATGGGCTTCGATGGCGATATCGCTGTTGTCGCTGACCCGTGGCGGAATCACCAACGGTTCGTTGCTGTGGCCGGTGTCGCCCTGATAGTGGGTAAACGCTTCGTCCAGTTTGCCGGTGGCAGTGATCGCCGCCAGTTCCTGCGTGAGCCCGGTAGCAATCAATGTGCCGCGGTCGAGCATCAGGCAGTGCTCGAACTGTTCCGCCTCTTCCATGTAGGCCGTGGCAACCAGCAAAGTCAGCTGCGGGCGCTGGCTGCGTACGTCGTCAACCAGTTCCCAGAAGCGCCGACGGGAAAGCGGGTCGACGCCGGTGGTGGGTTCGTCAAGGATCAGCAGGTCGGGCTCGTGAATCAGCGCGCAACACAGCCCGAGCTTTTGCTTCATCCCGCCGGACAACTTACCCGCCGGACGTTCGGCAAATCGCTCAAGGTCCGTGGCCTTGAGCAAGTTGGCCATGCGTTGTTCGCAGTCGTCTTTGGACAGACCAAACAAGGTGCCGAAAAAGCGAATGTTTTCGCTGATCGACAACTCCGGGTACAGGTTGCCGCCCAACCCTTGGGGCATGAAAGCAATCAACGGGTAGAGCGTGTTGCGATGGCGGCGATCGTCAATCGGCCCGCCAAGCACTTCAAGGCTGCCTTGCTGAAGCTTTTTGACCCCGGCAATCAGCCCCAGCAAGCTCGACTTGCCCGCACCGTCCGGGCCGATCAGCCCGCAGCGCGTGCCTTTGGGCAAACTGAAGGAGATATCGAGCAGCGCCTGCTGCTTGCCGTAACGGTGGCTGATGCCACTGGCGTTGAGGGCCAGGTCGCTCATTGCAGATTAGCCGGCCAGTCCACGTCGGCAGTGCGCACGTAACCGGCGCCCGGCATGCCGGGCTTGGCTTGCGGCACGGCGCTCGGATCGGTGAGGCGAAGTTTGACGCGGAACACCAGTTTTTGACGCTCGTCGCGGGTTTCGACTTCTTTTGGGGTGAACTGCGATTTGGCCGCCACGAAACTGATTTTTGCGGGTAGGGGCTTGTCGGGCAGGGCGTCGAGCAGGATGCGTGCCTGCGCGCCGACGGTCAGTTTGCCGACCACCGAGGCGGGCAAGTACAGGTTCATGTACTGGTCGCTGGGGTCGATCATCATGAACACGCGTCCGCCCGAGCCCAGTACTTCGCCGGGCTCGGCAAGGCGCAGTTGGATCACGCCGTCGATGGGCGCGCGCAGGCTGCTGTCGTCGATTTCGCTGGTGAGCTGCGCTACTTGAGCTTCGCTTGCGTGAATCGCGGCCCTGGCGGCGGCCACTTGAGCTTGTGCAGCGACTACGGCAGCGTTGCTGGTGTCAAAACGAGCCTGTTGCTGATCCAGTTGCTGGCCACTGGCAAAGCCGCGCTGGGCCAGTTGCCGGAAACGTTTGAGCTCCTGACTGGCGAGCAGCTTTTCGCTTTGGCGCAGTTGTACGTTGGCCTCGTTGGCAGCCAGGGTTTGCCGGGCCCGCAGCACCTCGGCCTCGGCCTGATTACGCGAGGCCTCGAGGGTGCGTGTGTCCATGCGGGCCAGGAGTTGGCCCTTGGTCACGCGATCACCTTCGTCGACCAGCACTTCGGCAAGGCGGCCGGGGATTTTGGCGGCGATTTGGACTTCCGTGGATTCGAGTCGGCCGTTGCCCATGCTGATGCCTTCGGGGAGGCGGTCATGCTGGGATTTCCAGTAACCGAACCCGCCTGCTGCCACCAGCAGGATCACCAACGGAATAACGAAATAATGGGATACACGGTGGTTCTTCGACATGCCAACATCCTGTCTCACAGAGCGCTCTAGTTTGACGGTCTCACTGCCGGGGCGGTTTGATGCCAGTCAAAGGAAGGCCAAAGCCTAGACGCTAATGGACGGTATTGCCGAAGTGATTTTTTCTGTGTGCCGGGGCACGCTTGTGCCTACAGGTGTTGGCTGTGTGTCAGAGCAGTGTCAGTACCGTCGCCCATTGTTCGGCTGTGACGGGCATGACTGAAAGACGGCTGCCTTTTTGGACCAGGGGCATCTCGGCCAGCGCCGTCTGTTGTTTTAGATAATCGAGTTTGATCACCTGAGGAAAGGTTTGCACGTGGGCCACTTGCAACGCACTCCACGGGTTTTTCTCGGTACTGGCTTTGGGGTCGAAGTAATGGCTTTCGGGGTCGAGCGCGGTTGGGTCGGGGTAAGCGGCTTCGACGATGCGGCCAATCCCTGCAATGCCAGGCTGCGGGCAACTGGAATGGTAGAAAAAGAACTCATCGCCCACCGCCATAGCACGCATGAAGTTACGCGCCTGGTAGTTACGGACCCCGTCCCAGCGGGCTTCACCGATTTTCTGCAAGTCGTTGATCGAGAACTCGTCAGGCTCGGATTTCATCAACCAATAGGCCATTTTTCTTCTCCTGAAACATGATGCGAATCATCTTTCTTGAAACATCTTGTTAAACCGACAGCCGGTTGACGCCATCGTTTGCGTGTCGTTACCGGTTGTCGCAGAATGCCGGGATTTTAAGCTTGACGCTGCTGCACGGCCTATAACAAAAACCGTTGCTGTCATCGTGTTGATTTGCCTGAAGGGGGGCAATCGATGAAACGCAAACCGGATGTACTGTGGGTTTTGGCTTTTTTGTTCGGTTTGGGCGTAGTTACAACGGGGTATGCGCAAAGTTTGTGGTCCAACTCGACCGATGCGCCGATTGAACTGGCTCAACAGCAAGTACAACCTTTCAAACGCTAAACTTTCTTGCGTTAACGACTTTTAGGCATCGCGCGTCGCGTGATGCCCTGGCGACGTGTGGGCGACATACCACTGCTTGTCCGAAACGGTGCCTTGTAACGGCACGTCCCAGCTGGCTTGAGTCAGGTTTTCGACCTTTTGGCATTCGTGGGCCAGGCCTAGCAGTGTCGGCTTGCGCCAGCATTGTCGACGTGCCAGATACGCAAGGCTGCGGTCATAAAACCCGCCGCCCATGCCCAGCCGTCCACCGTTCGGATCGAACCCCACCAATGGCAGCAACACCAGGTCGAGTGTCCAGACCTTGCGTTGGCGTGCATGATTGATGCGCGGTTCGAGAATTCGGAAGCGGTTGGGGATCAGCTTCTCGCCGGGGGCGATACGTTGAAACACCATTTTGGTCCGGGGCCATGCGCTGAGTACAGGCAGGTACGTGATCTTGCCCCGGCGTTGCGCTTCACGCAGCAGCAGGCGCGGGTCGATTTCACCGTCGGTGGGCAAATAAAGGGAAATGTGTTTGGCGCGGCGGAACAGAGGATGTTGCGCCAGTTGCCGGTACAGGCCACGGGCTGCCAGACGTTGCGCGCAAGGCGAAAGTTCGCGGCGGGCGCTGCGCAGTTGGCGGCGAAGTTGCGGGCGGGTAGGTGGCGTGCTGTTCAAGGTCGACACCGAGAAAGCCAATGCCAGCGGAGGGCTGGCATTGCACTGGAAAAATCAGGCTCCCCGACGTACCGCTGTCGGCTTGGCCCTTGAACCCGAAAGTTCAAGGTGGAAGTTGCAGTAGACCTTAAGGCTTTCCGTCGAGCGGACATGCACACCGGTCCAACGTGCAAGCTCCAGGGTAATGCGAATCGGCTCAGGGACATCGCTAACTGGCGAATACTCCAGGGAGTGGCGCGAGTATACCCCAAAGAAACCTTTTGAATCAGCTTTGACGTTCGTTCGGATCAGTGGCAAGCACCAAATCAACGCGTTCCAGCAGGTCGCGCACTTGTTCTCGGGTTGAGCTGCTGGTCTGAACTTCAGCGACCTCCTGCTTATGCAGCAGATCGTGAGTGATATTGAGCGCGGCCATTACGGCGATGCGATCGGCGCCAATCACTTTGCCGCTGCTGCGGATTTCGCGCATTTTGCCGTCCAGATAACGGGCGGCGCTCACCAGGTTGGTCCGTTCTTCCTGGGGGCACATGATCGAATATTCTTTATCGAGGATATGCACGGTGACGCTATTGCTTGAACTCATGAGTCTTGCTCCAGGGCTTTGAGGCGCGAAATCATCGATTCCACCTTGTGTCGGGCGATTTCGTTTTTTTCAATGAGGTGCGCGCGTTCCTCGCGCCAAGTCTTTTCCTGAGCTAGTAAGAGTCCGTTTTGACTTTTAAGTTGCTCGACCCGGCTAATCAGGAGTTCGAGCCTGGCCATCAGTTCATGCAGGTCGGTGTCTTCCATTGTGTCCTACTGTGTATTTTCTGATGGGTGGGGACGATCAGGCGAGTTGACGCCTTGATGGTCTGGCTCGTCTGCCGATGCTAGGATACAAGGCCTCCATTCTAGACATAGCGCCGCTTGGCGCCTAGCTGACCATGCCTATTCAGAACTCCCCGTACCAAGCCTTTGCCACCCTGCTGAGCACCAGCGGCCATAACGTATCGCCTGCCGAGTTGCATGGCCTGCTGCTGGGCCGCAGTGCGGCCGGCGTTGGCTTTGACCATGATGGCTGGCTGGCTGATGCCGCTGAGCTGTTCCAGAGCGAAACTGAAATCAGTGACAACGTACGCAATGCCTTGATTGGTTTGCAAGAGATGGTCAAGGGTGAGCTGACCAGTGACGACATGACCGTTGTGCTGTTGCTGCCGACAGACGACGCGCCACTGACTGACCGCGCCATTGCTTTGGGCGAATGGTGTCAGGGCTTCCTGGCCGGTTTCGGTCTTAATTACCGCGATAACGCGTTGAGCAATGAAGGTCGCGAAGTGCTGCAAGACTTGGCGGCCATCGCGCAGGTGCAAGATGCGCTTGAAGAATCTGACGATGGCGAAAGCGATTACATGGAAGTGATGGAATACCTGCGCGTCGCGCCGCTGTTGCTGTACACCGAAACTAAAAAGCCTGAAGAGCCTGCGGCCGCCAAGCCTTCGCTGCACTGATCGATCGCCAAGAGGAAACCCGTCTGCCCATGATTCATATCCCGAAATCGGAATACGCACGCCGCCGCAAGGCGCTCATGGCGCAGATGGGGCCCAACAGCATCGCAATATTGCCGGCGGCCCCTGTGGCGATTCGCAATCGTGACGTTGAGCACGTGTACCGTCAGGAAAGTAACTTCCAATACCTGAGCGGTTTCCCCGAGCCAGAAGCGGTCATTGTGTTGATCCCCGGCCGAGCCCATGGCGAATTTGTACTGTTTTGCCGCGAACGCAACCCAGAGCGCGAGCTGTGGGACGGCCTGCGGGCCGGGCAAGAAGGCGCCATGCGCGATTTTGGTGCGCACGACGCATTCCCCATTACCGACATCGACGACATCCTGCCGGGTCTGATTGAGGGACGCGACCGTGTGTATTCGGCGATGGGCAGCAACCCGGAATTCGATCGCCATGTAATGGAGTGGATCAATACCATCCGCTCCAAGGCCAGCCTCGGCGCTCAGCCGCCCAACGAATTTGTTGCCCTGGATCATCTGCTGCATGACATGCGCCTGTATAAATCGGCGGCAGAATTAAAAGTCATGCGCCACGCGGCGCAGATTTCGGCCCGTGCCCATGTCCGTGCCATGCAAGCCAGCCGTCCTGGTTTGCATGAATACAGCCTGGAAGCAGAGCTGGATTATGAATTCCGGAAAAGCGGGGCAAAAATGCCAGCGTATGGCTCGATTGTCGCTTCGGGTGACAACAGCTGCATCCTCCACTACCAAGAGAACGACGCCCTGCTCAAGGACGGCGATCTGGTGCTGATTGATGCGGGCTGCGAGATCGACTGCTATGCCAGCGATATCAGCCGTACCTTCCCGGTCAACGGGAGATTTTCGCCCGAGCAAAAGGCGATTTATGGTGTGGTGCTGGCGGCGCAAGAAGCCGCGTTCGCTGAGATCGCGCCGAATAAGCACTGGAATCAAGCCCACGAAGCCACGGTTAAAGTGATAACGGCGGGGTTGGTGGCGCTCGGGTTATTGCAGGGCGACGTGGAGGAACTGATCGCCAGCGAAGCCTACAAAGCGTTTTACATGCACCGTGCCGGGCATTGGCTGGGGCTGGATGTGCATGACGTGGGTGAGTACAAGGTCGGGGGAGAGTGGCGC
This sequence comes from Pseudomonas sp. WS 5071, assembly GCF_012985765.1. NCBI lineage: Bacteria > Pseudomonadati > Pseudomonadota > Gammaproteobacteria > Pseudomonadales > Pseudomonadaceae > Pseudomonas > Pseudomonas sp. WS 5071. The sequence goes on from NZ_JAAQWY010000024.1 coordinate 67,083, forward strand.
GTGCTGGAAGTCGGCATGACCCTCACCGTTGAACCCGGCATCTACATCAGCCCGAACAATCAAGCCGTCGCCAAAAAATGGCGCGGCATCGGTGTGCGGATCGAGGACGACGTAGTGGTCACCAAAAACGGGTGTGAGATTTTGACGGGCGACGTGCCGAAAACGGTAGCCGATATCGAAGCCTTGATGGCCGCAGCCAAGGTGAACGCAGCATGAGTCGAGTCAATCTGGCCATCATCGGTGGCGGGCTGGTGGGCGCGAGCCTGGCGCTGGCATTGCAGGCCGGGGCCAAAGCGCGGGGCTGGAAAATCGTCCTGATCGAACCTTTCGCGCCCGGCAACAGCTACCAGCCGAGCTACGATGCCCGTTCTTCGGCATTGAGCTATGGCGCCCGACAGATCTACGAACGACTGGGGCTGTGGCAGTCAATCGCTGCCCGCGCCGAACCGATCAAAGACATTCATGTGTCCGACCGCGGGCGTTTTTCGACCGCGCGGTTGTCCGCCATTGAAGAAGGCGTCCCGGCGCTTGGCTACGTGGTCGAGAACGCCTGGCTCGGCCAGTGCCTGTGGAAACACCTGGACCCTGACGTCATCACCTGGCGCTGCCCGGCCGAAGTTATCCACATGCAGCCTCTCGAAGACGGTTATCGACTCACCCTCAACGATGAGACCACGCTCGACTGCGACCTGGCCGTGCTGGCCGACGGCGGGCGTTCGAACCTGCGTGAGCAGTTGGGGATTCATGTCAGTAAGCGTCCTTATGACCAAAGCGCGCTGATCGCCAACATCACCCCGAGCGAAGCCCATTGCGGGATGGCCTTTGAGCGCTTTACGGACGAAGGCCCAATGGCCTTGCTGCCGCTGCCGGAAAACCGCTGCGCGTTGGTGTGGACCCGCTTGGGAATGGACGCCGGGCGTCTGGCCGCGCTGGATGAGCGCAGCTTCCTCAGCGAGTTGCAGGGCGTGTTCGGTTATCGTCTGGGCACCCTCAAGCAAGTGGGGGCGCGGCATTTGTACCCGCTGACGCTGATCGAGGCGCAAGAGCAAGTACGCCCGCACCTGGCCGTGCTGGGTAATGCCGCCCACAGCCTGCATCCGATTGCTGGTCAGGGTTTCAACCTGTCGCTGCGCGATGCGCAAGCCTTGGCTGAAGCGTTGCTGGCGAGCGACAGACACCCCGGTGACCTTGCCACGCTGTTGAGTTATCAACAGCGCCAACAACGCGATCAGCAATTGACGATTGGCTTCTCGGATCAGGTGACGCGCCTGTTTGGCAGCAATCAGACGCTGGTGTCGTTCGGTCGCAACCTGGGCCTGCTGGGTCTTGATTTGCTGCCTCCGGCCAAACGCTGGTTTGCCCGTCAGGCCATGGGGTTGGGCGCCCGCGCAGACATTTGACGATGGCGGGAGCGTTCGCGTTCCTTGTCGATCCTTTTTTCACGTGCGGCGCTTGCCGCTCACGACACAGGCTTAAAGCATGGAAATGCGCGCAGATCTGCTGATTGTTGGGGCCGGAATGGTCGGAAGCGCCTTGGCGCTGGCGCTCAAGGACAGTGGGTTGAAAATCCTGCTGCTCGATGGCGGGCCGCTGAGCGTTACACCGTTCAGCCCGGCTGATACCTTTGAGCCTCGTGTTAGCGCCTTGTCGGCTGCCAGCCAGCGCATTCTGCAACGCTTGGGTGCGTGGGACGGGATTGTCGGCCGTCGGGTCAGCCCGTATTCGCACATGCACGTGTGGGACGGCAGCGGAACGGGCCAGATTCATTTCTCGGCAGCCAGCGTGCATGCCGACGTACTGGGTCATATCGTCGAAAATCGCGTCGTGCAGGATGCGTTGCTGGCGTGTTTGCAGAGCAGCGATATCGAATTGCTGGCCAATGCGCGACTGGAGCAAATGCGCCGCTCGGGTGACGAGTGGCTGCTGACACTGGCGGACGGTCGCACCTTGCGCGCTCCGCTGGTGATCGCGGCTGATGGCGCCAACTCGGCGGTGCGCCGCCTGACGGGTTGTCAGACCCGTGAATGGGACTACATGCATCACGCCATTGTTACCAGTGTGCGGTGCGCCCAGCCGCATCAGCAAACCGCCTGGCAGCGATTCACTGACCATGGCCCTTTGGCATTTTTACCGTTGGAGCGCGATGGCCAGCAGGACTGGTGCTCGATTGTCTGGTCCACCACGCCTGAAGACGCTCAGCGTCTGATGGCACTGGATGACGACGGGTTCTGCCATGAGCTGGAGCTGGCGTTTGAAGGCCGACTGGGGTCGGTACTGAGCGCAGACCCGCGGGTCTGCGTGCCATTGCGTCAACGTCACGCCAAACGCTATGTGGCGCATGGGCTGGCGCTGATTGGCGATGCCGCGCACACCATTCACCCGTTGGCCGGGCAGGGCGTTAACCTCGGTTTCCTCGACGCTGCGGTGTTGGCGCACGTGCTGTTGCATGGCGTGGATCGTGGCGAGTGTCTTGCCGATATCAAAGTATTAAGCCGTTTCGAACGTCGTCGCATGCCGCACAATCTGGCGTTGATGGCCGCGATGGAAGGTTTTCAGCGACTGTTCCAGGCGGATTCACTTACCGCACGCCTACTGCGCAACAGCGGCCTGAAATGGGTTAACCAAATGCCCGAGGCTAAAGCAGTATTCGTGCGTCAAGCACTAGGGTTGACCGGGGATTTGCCGCCATTGGCCAAGCCGTGATCGCCTCCCTGCTTGCGCTTGCAACATCTGGTAACGCCTCGGGGGCGAGTTAGGTTGAGCTGGCAAATGTGATTCACTACCATTTACGCCCGATTCGCATCTAGAGAGACCGCCCCTCATGTTGGCACCCAAGCGTCTACTGACTGCCCTGGCCCTGACCGTTTTTGCGAGCAGCGTTTATGCTGCCGACGAAGTGGTGGTTTACTCCTCGCGTATTGACGAGTTGATCAAGCCGGTATTTGACGCCTACACCGCGAAAACCGGGGTCAAGGTCAAGTTCATCACTGACAAGGAAGCGCCGCTCATGCAGCGCATCAAGGCAGAAGGCCAGAACGCTACTGCTGACCTGTTGTTGACCGTCGACGCAGGCAACCTGTGGCAAGCCGAGCAAATGGGCATTCTGCAGCCGTTCACCTCCGCAGTGATCGACAAAAACATCCCGCCGCAATACCGGTCTTCTTCCCACGCATGGACGGGCCTGAGCCTGCGCGCGCGCACCATCGCCTATTCCACTGACCGCGTTAAGCCTGAAGAACTGTCCACCTACGAAGCCTTGGCAAATAAAGAGTGGGAAGGCCGCTTGTGCCTGCGCACGGCGAAAAAGGTGTACAACCAGTCGCTGACTGCCACCATGATTGAAGTGAATGGGGCCGACAAAACCGAAGAGATCCTCAAGGGCTGGGTGAACAACCTGTCCACCGACGTGTTCTCGGATGACATCGCAGTGCTGGAGGCGATCAACGCCGGTCAATGCGACGTAGGCATCGTCAACACGTACTACTACGGCCGCCTGCACAAGCAGAAACCTGATCTGGCCGTGAAGTTGTTTTGGCCCAATCAGGCTGATCGCGGTGTCCACGTCAACCTGTCGGGTATTGGCTTGACCCAATACGCTCCGCATCCAGAAGCCGCCAAGGCACTGGTGGAGTGGATGACCACGCCTGAGGCGCAGTCGATCTTTGCAGGCACCAACCAGGAATTCCCGGCGAACCCAAGCGTTCCACCTTCTGCTGAAGTGGCCAGTTGGGGTGAGTTCAAGGCAGACGCCCTGCCGGTTGAAGTGGCGGGCAAGCGTCAGGCTGAAGCTATCCGCATGATGGACCGCGCAGGCTGGAATTGAGTCGAATGTAACGCACACCTTCGCCCTGGCCCTCTACCGTGAAAGAGGGCTGGCGCGAGGGCTAAACCCTTCCACATCGTGTCGCAACGCAACCTACAATCCTCGTCCCTCCCATCTTCCGAGAGTCCTTTGTGGCACATCCCGCCCAACGTCGCTGGTATCCGCTGGTTTTTACCATTGCTGCTCTGGTGCTTTTGCCCCTGAGTGTATTGCTGCTGTCCTGGCAAAGTGTGGATACACAGATCTGGGCCCATTTGTGGGGCACGCAAATGCCGCGTCTGCTGGGCAACACGCTGACGCTGATTGCGGGGGTAGGGGTAGGCGTCACGCTGCTGGGTGTCAGCCTCGCGTGGCTCACCAGTTTGTGCGAATTCCCCGGCAGGTGCTGGCTAGACTGGGCGCTGATGCTACCGTTTGCGATCCCGGCCTATGTGCTGGCGTTTGTATTCGTCGGCTTGCTGGACTTCGCCGGGCCCGTGCAAACGCTCCTGCGCGAATGGTTCGGCATGGGGTTGCGTCTGCCTCGTGTGCGCTCAACCGGCGGCGTGATCATCGTGCTGATTCTGGTGTTTTACCCGTATGTCTATTTGCTGGCGCGCACGGCCTTTCTGGCCCAGGGCAAAGGCTTGATGGAGGCGGCGCGGGTTTTAGGTCAGAGCCCGTGGCAGGCATTCTGGCGCGTGGCGTTGCCCATGGCGCGCCCGGCGATCGGTGCGGGGGTGGCGCTGGCGCTGATGGAGACGCTGGCTGATTTTGGCGCCGTGTCGGTGTTCAATTTCGACACGTTCACCACGGCGATCTACAAAACCTGGTACGGTTTTTTCAGTCTCTCAACCGCCGCGCAACTGGCCAGCCTGCTGCTATTGGTGGTTATGATCGTGCTCTATGGCGAACGCCGCGCCCGGGGCGCCAGCCGTGCGAGTAATGAGCGTCCGCGTGGCAAAGCCCTCTATCACCTCACCGGGCCTAAGGCCTGGCTGGCCAGCGGGTGGTGCTCATTGGTGTTTGCCTGTGCATTTGTGATCCCGATGTTGCAACTGATGGTGTGGTTTTGGCAGCGCGGGCGGTTTGACCTCGATGAGCGTTATACAGGCCTGATTCTGCACACCTTGTATTTGGGTAGCATGGCGGCGCTCATCACTGTCTGTGTGGCTCTGGTACTGGCGTTTGCCCGGCGTCAGGCGCCGACACCGACTATCCGTGCCGGAGTGAGCCTTGCCAACCTGGGCTACGCGCTGCCCGGTTCGGTATTGGCCGTGTCGATCATGTTGGCATTCAGTTATCTGGACCGCGAACTGGTCATTCCACTTTCGGGCTGGCTGGGCGGGGCGGGCAAGCCGTTGCTACTGGGCAGCCTGTCAGCCTTGTTGTTGGCCTATCTGGTGCGCTTTATCGCCGTCGCTTATGGCCCGCTCGAAAACAGCCTGGCGCGCATCCGTCCGTCTTTGCCCGAAGCTGCCCGCAGCTTGGGTGTAAGTGGCCCGCGACTGTTTTTCAAAGTGTATCTACCGCTGTTATTGCCGGGGACATTGAGTGCGGCGCTGCTGGTGTTTGTCGACGTGCTCAAGGAAATGCCCGCAACCCTTCTAATGCGGCCCTTCGGTTGGGACACACTGGCCGTGCGCATCTTCGAAATGACCAGTGAAGGCGAATGGGCTCGCGCCTCCTTGCCCGCCCTGACACTGGTACTGGTGGGCTTGTTGCCGGTCATCGGGTTGATTCGACGTTCGGCCCATCGAATCGGCTAGGTGTCAGTGCACCGGCATGCGGCTACAATGCGCGGCATTCGGTGCGGTCTGTCAATCAGGCCAGGTTCCCTGCGCAGCGTAAGAAAGCTGACTTAACTAGCTTGAAACGCTTTGCACGCCTGCCCGCACCTTCGCCAATCCCGGAAGGAGGAACCCATGGGACAGCGTACGCCTATGTATGACCTGCATCTCGCCCTCGGCGCGAAGATGGTCGATTTTGGCGGTTGGGACATGCCTTTGCATTACGGCTCGCAGGTGGAGGAACACCACGAGGTGCGTCGGGACTGTGGAGTATTTGATGTCTCGCACATGACCGTGATTGATGTCGGCGGAGCGCAGGCCAGGGAATGGCTTCAGTACTTGCTGGCCAATGATGTCGAACGCCTTCAAACACCAGGCCGTGCGCTGTACAGCGCGATGCTCAATGAAAAGGGCGGCGTGGTCGACGATATGATCGTTTACCTCAGGGCCGACGGTTACCGGTTGGTGGTCAACGCAGCGACCCGCGATCAGGATCTGGCGTGGATGACGGCTCAATCCCGAGGTTATGACGTGCAGGTGCAGGAGCGCCCGGAGCTGGCGTTACTGGCGATTCAGGGCCCGCAGGCCCGGCACAAGGTTGCCGAACTGGTGAGTCAGGCCCGCAGCGAGGTGATTCACCAGCTCAAACCGTTCGAAGGGCTGGACGTGGGCGACTGGTTCATTGCCCGCACCGGGTATACCGGCGAAGACGGGCTTGAAATCATGCTCCCCGCCGATCAAGCGCCCGCGTTCTTCAACGATCTGGTCGGCGCAGGTATCTCCCCAATCGGACTCGGCGCGCGCGACACGTTGCGGCTTGAGGCTGGAATGAACCTGTATGGTCAGGACATCCACCTGTCAGTCTCGCCCCTGTGCGCCAACATGGCGTGGACCATTGCCTGGGAACCCGCTTCGCGCGCGTTCATCGGGCGCGAAGCGCTGGAGGCCGAAAAAGCAGGCGGCGTGCAGTTGAAACTGGTGGGTTTGGTATTGGAAGAGCGAGGCGTCCTACGTGCTCATCAGGTCGTTCGTATCGCTGATGTTGGCGAAGGAGAGATAACCAGTGGTAGTTTCTCTCCTACGCTAAGCAAATCGATTGCCTTGGCCCGCGTTCCGATCGCTACGGCTGACCGTGCTGAAGTCGAAATTCGTGGCAAGTGGTACCCGGTTCGCGTGGTGAAACCCACATTTGTACGTCATGGCAAAGCCTTGATCTAACCTTTACCGGCAGGCTTGCGCTGTGTGCAGGCCGCTGACATTTCTTCTTGAGGACACTGAATATGAGCCTGATCCCTGCTGAGTTGCGCTTTGCTGAAAGTCACGAGTGGGCCCGTCTGGAAGCAGACGGCACTGTCACTGTAGGTATCAGTGATCACGCTCAGGAAGCGTTGGGGGATGTGGTGTTCGTTGAGTTGGCCGAAGTGGGCAAAGTCTTTTCCGCAGGTGACGTGGCAGGCGTTGTTGAATCGGTAAAGGCCGCCTCTGATATTTATGCGCCTGTGTCGGGTGAAGTGATAGCCGTCAATGAAGACCTGGCAAACAGTCCTGAATACCTGAACAGCGATCCTTACGGGAGCTGGATCTTCAAACTCAAGCCAGGCAATACCGCTGAGTTGGACAGACTGCTGGATGCTGCTGGTTACAAAGCCGCCATCGGCGAGTAAGTCCGACAGGACCGTTGCTGCCGGCAGATATCTCTACCGGCAGCGAAAACCGGTTACGCGTTTTGCAACACAGTCTTTACGGCATTAACCGACCGTTCGACATCGGCTTTGGTCATGGCTGTAAACATCGGCAATGACACAATCAGCCGCCCTACGCGTTCTGCGACAGGGAACATTCCTTCTTTGAAACCTTGCGCGCGGTACAAGCTCAGTAAGTGAATGGGTGGGTAGTGATAGCCCACGCCCACTCCCAATGCCTGCATCTCTTTCATGAACGTTGCCCGTGCCGGTTGGCCGTCCTTGCGTTCAGGCAATACCAGCTGGAACAAATGCCAATTGGTATTGCTGAAATCAGCCACAGGCAATTGCGCGCCGTATTCGGCTTCAAAGCCAGCGCCGAAACACTCGAAATAATGCCTGGCCAGTTCGCGACGGTGCGCGGTAATCGCCTCGATATGAGCGAACTGCCCCAGACCGATGGCAGCCGCAATGTCAGTCATGTTGAACTTGCCACCCAGTACGTCAACATCCAGCCCATCGAAGCCGGTACGGGTGACACCTTGCAGGCGGTATTTTTCCGCCAGTCGTGCTTCGTCTTCGTTATTGAGCACCAGGCACCCACCCTCAGACGAGGTGATGTTCTTGTTGGCCTGAAAACTGAAAGACACAAAATCACCGCGTGCACCGATTCGCTGTCCGTCCCAGCTGGAGCCCAGCGCCTGGGCCGCGTCTTCGACCACACGCAGGCTGTGTTTCTTGGCCAGGGCGTACAGCGCATCCATATCCACCGGGAGGCCGGAGAGGTACACCGGAATAATGGCTTTGGTGCGCGGCGTGATCGCGGCTTCGACTTTTTTCAGGTCGATATTGCGCGTAATCGGATCAATATCGGCGAACACCGGTGTGGCGCCGACTTCGAGAATTACGTTGGCCGTGGCTACCCAGGAAATCGGTGTCGTAATGACTTCGTCACCGGCCCCGATACCGGCAATGCGCAGGGCGATTTCCATGGTGCAGGTTCCGGAATTGAACGTGCGCACCGGGCGCCCGCCAAAGTACGCCGATAATTGCGCCTCGAATGCCTGAACCTTTGGCCCGCTGGTGATCCAGCCCGAGCGCAACACGTCGCCCACGGCAGCAATGGTGGCTTCATCAATGGTTGGTTTGGAAAAAGGCAGGAAAGGCAGCGAGCTCATAAAGGCATGACGTCCGATGTGAATGAGGAATGAGTGACCATAGAGCAATAGCACAAGGTTCAAATCATACCCAGAGGATGAATCACATCAGGTGAAATTTCTGTATGAAGGCTGAATGAAGCGCTGGATTGCATCGCGTTAACGGCTGACGTTGGTGGCGAGGCACGGGGCTGCAATCACTTACTCAGTGATCACAGCCCCTCATGCAGTGCCTCAGCGACTACAGACCGGATTTATTCAGCCGTCGCATTTTTCGCCAGAATCGCATTGGCCAGGTCCATGTCACTGACTTTCAAGTTCGGGTTCTCAGCGCGCACTTGCTGCATGGCGGATTCCAGGTACGGGCCACGAATCTCGCCGTTGCTGGCCACAAAACTGCCCGCGTCATCTTGAGCGGCGATTACCTTACGGTCTTTTTTGAACGTCAGGTAGGTGGAACCGGTGGTCGCACCGGACGACAGGACGTTGCGCCAGAAGCTGTCGGCCATCGCTGAGCCAACAGGAAGGGTCAACAAAGCGGCAGCGGCAACAGCATATTTGAGACGCATGATGGGAAACTCCGGATAAATTAACTAACAACTTTGATTCTAGTCAGTGTTAGAGAGTTCCGTAACCTTAGGTCACAATTTCCACGACAATCACGACCCCATTCTGAGCGATCACCCGAACGGCAGTGCCCACCTCGGCGTCAGGCCCTTCAGCCATCCATACAAGCGGCAAGCCAGGCACCGAACACCTCTAAGGTCAGCAGCACTGCAGCGAGTGCCAGCCAGTCCCAGTGGTTGAGGCTTTGCATGAATTCCCACATGCCTCAGCTCTTTGTTTTAGCGAATGAGGCGTGGCGCGCGCCTCTGCTTCCGCCTGACGCTCACGGGCTTCAGATGCGAGAAATGCTGCCTGACGACCGCCTTCAGCTTCCAGAATTTGGGCTTGTTTTTTACCCTCAGCCGTCAAAATTGCAGAGGCGCACAAACCTTCGGCTTCAAGGATTAGAGCTCTCTTGATTCGTTCGGCTGTCATTTGGCCTGACATGGCGGCCATCAAATCTGCTGGCGGGCTGATGTCTTTAATCTCGATTCGAGTAATTGTGATCCCCCATGGAGCTATTGCTTCATCGACCGTGCGCAACAGTTTTTCATTGATACCGTCACGCTGGCTGAGCATGGCATCCAGCTCCATTGAGCCAAGCACTGTTCGAATGTTGGTTTGCAGAAGGTTGCGAATAGCATGCTAGAGGTTGTTGACCTCATAGGCAGCCTGGGCGGCGTTAAGTTTGAGGTGACTCGAGATAAATTCGAAAAATTTTTATCCCTCGCGCACACACCAGAATCGGTTAAATAGTGTTCAAAATAATTCAACTAAACGGTGCTGACGCGTAATGCTTCATGCATGGAAGTTACCCCTGTCGCCACTTTGTGCGCCGCCGCCAGTCTTAAGTGGCGCATGCCTTCGCCGCACGCCGCTCTGCGCAGCACGTTGATATCAGTGTCATGGCTAATAAAGGTCTTGAGCGTGTCAGTCATCAACATGATTTCGTAAATGCCAGCTCGGCCGTTGTAGCCAGTCTCCCGACAGTGATCGCAGCCTGTGGCATCAAAAACGCTGGAGGGCGCGGGACTGTCGGGTGCGAAGTTGTGCCAATCATCGGGTGACACGCTGTGCTCGCTTTTGCAGTCCGGGCATAAGATTCGTATCAATCGTTAGGCCATCACCCCCAGCAAGGTGGCTTTGATCAAATAGGGCGCCACGCCGAGTTCCTGTAAACGGCTAATGGCCCCGGGTGCATCGTTGGTGTGCAACGTCGACAACACCAAGTGCCCGGTCAGTGCGGCTTGAATCGCCATTTCAGCGGTTTCCAGGTCGCGTATTTCACCGAGCATGATGATGTCAGGGTCTTGTCGCATAAGCGCACGCACCCCGTTGGCAAAGGTTAGATCTATGTTGGGCTGCACCTGTGTCTGGTTGAAGGCAGGCTCAACCATTTCAATCGGATCTTCAAGCGTGCACACGTTGCTCTGCGGCGTGGCCAACTGCTTGAGCGTTGCGTACAACGTGCTGGTTTTACCCGACCCCGTGGGGCCTGTGATCAAAATAATGCCGTTGGGCTGACGGGTCATATGGTCCCAGCGCTGGATGTCTTCAGCGCTGAAGCCGAGCTGGTCAAACCCCTTGAGTAAAACGTGCGGGTCGAAAATCCGCAGCACCATTTTTTCGCCAAAAGCGGTGGGCAGGGTGGCGAGCCGCAGCTCGACTTCGGCACCTGCCGGGGTTTTGGTTTTGATGCGGCCGTCTTGAGGTTTGCGTTTTTCAGCGACATTCATACGGCCCAGGCTTTTCAGGCGGCTGACCACTGCGGTCGTGACGTGTACCGGAAAGTGATAAACGTTGTGCAGAATGCCATCAATGCGCAATCGCACGGCCCCTTGCTCGCGCCGGGGTTCGATATGGATATCGCTGGCCCGCTGTTCGAACGCGTGCTGAAACAACCAGTCGACGATATGAACGATATGGGCATCGTTGGCATCGGGTTCCTGATTGCCTGCGCCAAGGTTAAGCAACTGCTCAAGGTTGGGCAGGGAGCTGGTTTTTTGATCAGTGAGCGCTGCCCCCGTCACGGATTTTGCCAAACGGAACAGTTCCGTTCCCAGCCGGGCAATCTCAAGCGGGTTGGCAATCACCCGCTTGATCGGGCGATTGAGGGCTTGCCGCAAATCGGCCTCCCAGCCTTTCACATTGGGTTGTGCACTAGCAACGGTGATTGAGGTTTGATCGGCTGCAATGGCAAGTATTTGATGGCGTTGAGCGAACGCGCTGGACATGAGCCCGGTGATGCTGGTGGCATCAATTTTCAAGGGGTCAAGGCGCACGTAGGGCTGCCCGCATTGTTGCGCAAGCCACGCCGTGAGGTGCTCAAGGGTGAGGGTTTTGCCGGGGCGGGTGAGATCGGGTAATTGCTGTGTCGCCAGGTACACCAGCGGGTGGACGGGGTCGTGGCAGGTTGTGCGATAACGATTCAAAGCCTGATCGGCCAGTGGCCGGGCTATTAAACCTTGAGCCACAAGCCCCGGCAGCAGCTGTTCAAGGTCAAGCGGGCGATCGGCGGCAGGATGGGCGTGCATGAAGACTCCTTGGTAATGCACAAGCGCAGACAGGTCCTTGTCTGGCCATGAATACCCAAGCCTAGCCGCGCACTTGGGCGGCGCGACTACCAATTAATACGGGTTATTGCGAGCGCGTTAGCAGGCGGGACGGGACGCACGCCACCTCATGCATCACCAGTTCACAGACACTCACCAGGTTGCGCAACTTTTCGCCAATCACCTGGGCGCGGTGCCAGCTTTGCTCATTGCTGATGATTTCAATGCGTAACACATCGTCTTCGCGCATCACTTCCACGTGCTGCGGAATTAACTGCTGTAAGGCAAACAGGTTCAGTGCGCGGCACAGCACATCGGCTTCAGCCTCCGCCACAATGTGATAACGCACGGTGCAAGGCGCTGTGTTCACGGCCCAGACATCGGCGCGTGTCGAGGCGGGTACGGCTTCAAGATGTGGCATGCAATGACTCCTGTTTTCGGCTGGAGAAATATTCACATGCACTGTAGGAAATTATTTATCTATGATGATCAGAATTTGATCAATTAAGACTTGATCAATTCATCTTTCGCTAACAATCGGGAATTTTTATGCAAGGTGATCTGGACGCTTACGACCGCAGGATTTTGGCACTGCTGCAAGAAGACGCGTCACTGTCCAGCGCGCAGATCGCAGAAAAAGTGGGCTTGTCGCAGTCACCCTGCTGGCGCCGGATTCAGCGCATGAAAGACGAAGGCATCATTCGGGGGCAAGTGACCTTGCTGGATCGCAAGAAGGTCGGCCTGAACACGCAGATCTTTGCTGAGGTAAAACTCAATGCCCACGGGCGCTCCAACTTTACCCAATTCACCGATGCGATCCGTGGTTTCCCGCAAGTACTGGAGTGCTATGTGCTGATGGGGTCGGTGGATTTTTTGCTGCGGATCGTGACCCCGGACATCGAGGCTTATGAACGTTTCTTCTTCGAGCAACTGTCGATGGTGCCGGGCATTCAAGAAGTGAACTCGATTGTGGCGCTGTCCGAAATCAAATCGACCACGTGCCTGCCGGTGTAGCGCGCAAATAAAAACGGCCTTCACAAGGAAGGCCGTGGATGAGCTGTCAGTGAACAAACAGCGCAATCAGGATGATGATCGGGATTGGGATACCGAGGAAAAACAGCAGTAATGAGCGCATTTTTATTCTCCAGAATTAACGGACAACCGTGGTGGTCGTGGTGTGGTCGATGTAAGTCACAGCGTCGCGACGACGACCGCCAAAGGTGGCGCACAGGCTGGCGAAGAACGCACCGATCAGCAGGGTGATGAACATCCACAGGGTGGTCCAGGCAGCGACTTTGGCGGCTGTGTCAGCGGCTTCTTTGGTTTTAACTTTGGCGTCTTCAATAGCTTGATGGGCCTTGGCGTAGACCTGATCAACCCGTTGCTCGGCTTCTGGCTGTGTCAGGTTGGTACGCTGAGCGACAATTTGTGCCAGGTAGGTACGGTCGTCAGCGCTCAGTTGGCCTTCATTGCCCAGGCTGCGAACGAAGATGCGGGTCACGATGCCGTGGGCGGCGTCTTCGCTGACAGCGGTGCCACGATCATCGCGAAACAGCGTGTCGATGAAGTAATCCGAGCTGTTGCCCGTACCCTGGTTGGCGTGGTTACCAGCGGCACTGCTCATGGCGGTGGCTGCACCTGATGCGACATTTGCACCGGCCTGTACGCCGCTGCCAATCATGCTACTGACCGAACCGGCAACCAGTGTCGCAGTGACCAGCGTAGCCACAGCCCACGCGAGGAAGCCATGGGCAGTGTCGCGGAAGTACACTTCATCGCCATGCATGTTTGCCCATTTGACCCGCAGACGACCGGCCAGATAGCCGCCCATGCCCGAGGCAATAATTTGTGTCACGGCCAGCCAGATAATGGCTGTGATGCCCAACCCTTTGGCGCCTACGCCTTCGCCAGACCACGGCGACACGGCTGAAAAGCCCAAGCCTGCGCCCAGCATCAGCAGCAAGAGGGAGAGTGCAGCGGCAGCGGCGGCACCTGCAAAGATCGCGGCCCATGACACACCGGAGTGGCCAGAGCTGTCTTGCAGGGCAGCGGGATAGTGTTCTGTAGTCCCGATCATTATTGTTGTGCTCCTGAAATGGTGAGAAGTGCAGCCTTCATTTCAGTGATTGCAGGGGTTGTGCCAAGCCGTGATTTATAAAAAATATCTACAAATCAATAACTTATAAACCTGATTAATTTGCTTGGTCATGCAGGTTGCATGATTGGCGGCAAAGAGGCGGGCGTAATGCATTGAAACAATTTCACGAGAGATGCCATTCAAGACACCCATAAAAAACGGGAGCCGTTAGGGGCTCCCGTTTTTTATGGGTGTCATCAATGATGACGGTGTTTGTTCTTCTTGCGGTGACCATAGGCATGGCCGCGACCTGGGTGGTCATCGCGGTAATAGCGGCGATTGCCGCGATCACGGTAATGACGATCATCAGCGTCGCTTTTGTTACCCATATAGTTGCCCAACGCGCCGCCTGCACCACCGCCAGCTGCTGCGCCGACCAGTCCGCCGGTGCTGCCGCCCATGCTGCGGCCCAATACGTTACCGCCGGCTGCGCCGAGTGCACCACCGATGGCGGCTTCGCCACGGCTGCGTTTATCAGCACCTACGGCACTACCGGCCGCGCCGCCTACGCCTGCGCCAATGGCTGATCCGGTCGAGCCGCCGAGTTGTTGACCAACCACAGCGCCAAGAACCCCGCCTAATGCGCCGCCTACACCGGCTTCGGTGGTGCCACCGGCCGAGGCTACGCCACTGACCAGGCCAAGGGACAACAAGAGAATCGAGGTGAGCTTCATAAGTGAGCCTCAAAGGGATGACGGCGCGATCCTGAGGCTGTACGCGGTTGGTTACAATCGAAATCCGACCAGTAACACGAGTTGTACACAATTTACTAAGTTATTGTTTTTACACGGGAACTTAATAGCTTTTGCACGGTCTGAGCATTAGTTAGGACAGGCCGCTTTCTCAGGAAAGCGGCCTTTTTTGTGTCTAAAAGAAAAACGCCGCGTCACGCGGTGACGCGGTGGCTTCAGAGATTGCAGGCGTTATGCCTCAGCTCGCCTTGGCCATGATCAGCTTCGACGGCGTGGCTGTCTCAAGGCAAATGGCCACGAACTTGGACGTCGGGGTGTGGCTGCCCTCCCCGGTGCTTTCCAGTGGCACCAACGGGTTTACTTCGGGGTAGTAGGCGGCCGCTTGCCCTGCCGGGATATCAAATGCCAGCAAGGTGAAATTTTTAACCCGGCGTTCGTGTTCGTCATCCCAGATAGACACGATGTCCACCAATTGCCCCGGCTTGAAGCCCAGTCGAATAATGTCGGCCTCATTCACAAACAGCACGTTACGTTGGCCTTTTACCCCGCGATAGCGGTCATCCAGCCCGTAAATGGTGGTGTTGTACTGATCGTGCGAGCGCATGGATTGCAGGATCAGGTCCGGCAGGCGACCCGTCGCGCGGGTGCGTGCATCGACCAGATCCCGAGGCAGAGCGTTGGGCTTGAAGTTGGCGCGGCCTGAGGGAGTATTCCACTGGCGCGCACCCGCCGCGTTGCCCAGATAGAACCCGCCCGGGTGCTGCACACGGGTATTGAAGTCTTTGAAGCCGGGGATAGTGTCAGCGATCAGCTCGCGGATGCGGCTGTAATCCCCGACGATCCAGCTCCAGTCGATCGGGTGCGTACCCAAGGTCGCCGCTGCGATCCCGGCGATGATCGCCGGTTCGGAACGCATCTGATTCGACAAGGGCTGCAACTGGCCATTAGACGCGTGAACCATGCTGAACGAGTCTTCCACGGTGACCGCTTGCGGGCCTTCGGCCTGAATGTCGATGTCAGTTCGGCCAAGACAAGGCAAGATCAGTGCTTCCTTGCCGTGCATTAAATGGCTGCGGTTGAGCTTGGTGCTGATTTGCACGGTCAGGTCGCAATTGCGCAGGGCCTGCGCCGTGCGCGGGCTGTCGGGCGTAGCCTGGGCAAAGTTGCCGCCCAGCCCGATGAAGACCTTGGCGCGCCCTTCAAGCATGGCGTGGATGGCTTCCACCACGTTGTGCCCGTTCTCGCGCGGCACATTGAATTTGAAACGACGCTCCAGGGCATCGAGAAAGGCCACCGGTGGGCGTTCGTTAATGCCCATGGTGCGGTCGCCTTGCACGTTACTGTGACCGCGCACCGGGCACAGACCTGCACCGGGACGGCCAATGTTGCCGCGCAACAGCATCAGGTTGGCGATTTCCTGAATGGTCTGCACCGAGTGACGATGCTGGGTAATGCCCATGGCCCAGCACATGATGACGTTCTTGCCCTTGAGGTACATGCGCGCGGCACGCTCGATGTCTTCCAGCATCAGGCCGGATTGCTCGATCAGGTGCTCCCATGACGTGTCATCCAGGCTGGCGATGTAGTCCAGCACGCCTGTGGTGTGTTCATTAAGAAACGGGTGATCGAAGACTGCCGGTTCGCCCGCCGCTTGGGCATCGCGTTCCCACTGCAATAGAAACTTGGCCATGCCGCGCAAGAGCGCCATATCGCCACCCAGCGCCGGACGCAGGTAAGCCGTGTTGGTCGGGCGGTCGCCGTTGGTGAGCATCTCCAACGGATGTTGTGGGTGCTGGAAGCGCTCAAGGCCGCGCTCTTTCAGTGGGTTGACGCACACCACTTGAGCGCCGCGTTTCACGGCTTCACGCAGGGGCTCAAGCATGCGCGGGTGGTTAGTGCCGGGGTTTTGCCCGAGCACAAAAATGGCGTCCGCATGTTCAAAATCGTCGAACGTGACAGTACCCTTGCCCACCCCGACGCTTTGCGCAAGTGCAACACCGCTGGCTTCATGGCACATGTTCGAGCAGTCGGGGAAGTTGTTGGTGCCAAACGCACGCACAAACAATTGATACAAATACGCCGCTTCGTTGCTGGCGCGGCCCGAGGTATAGAACTCGGCCTGATTGGGGCTCGTCAGGTTCAGCAGATGCTTGGCTATCAGGGCGAATGCGGCATCCCATGTGACGGGCACATACCGGTCGGTTGGTGCGTCGTAACGCATGGGCTCGGTCAGGCGGCCCTGGTATTCGAGCCAGTAATCGCTTTGCTCCAGCAGCGCGCTCACGCTGTGTTTGGCGAAGAATTTGGCATCGACACGCCGTTTGGTGGCTTCCCAGTTAACGGCTTTGGCGCCATTTTCGCAGAATTTGACCAACCCGCTTTCCGGCGAGTCGCCCCAGGCACAACCGGGGCAGTCGAAACCGCCGTTTTGGTTGGTCTTGAGCATCATGCGCAAGTTTTTCAGGGCGTTGTCACTGGTCAACCAGGCGTGCGCCACACTGATCAGCGCGCCCCAGCCACCTGCCGGGCCTTTATAGGGCTTGTAGCGAGGTGTCGGGGTTTGGTCGGCTTGATGATGAGTGCTCACGCTGGATTCTCCTGCGCCGGGCTATAGACCCGCGGCGCGCTTTTCTGCGGCAGATGAATGAGGTTGAGGTTGTGGCGGCGAGCCCATTGCAGCGCCAAGCCCGTAGGCGAGGACAGGCTGATCAGGGTCTGAATGCCTGCGCGCAACACTTTTTGAATCAGTTCGAGGCTGCAACGGCTGGTGACAATCGCCGCGCCGCCGCTCAGGTCGATGTGTTGGCGCACCAATGCACCGATCAACTTGTCGAGCGCGTTATGTCGGCCGATGTCTTCGCGACCCATCAGCAATTGGCCTTTGGCGTCCATGTAAACGGCGGCATGTACGGCGCCGCAGTGCTGGCCCAGCGGTTGAAACGCGCTGATGCGCTGGCGTAGACCGTCCAGCCATTGCGCGGGCGGAAGGGGCGCACCGGGCAGTACGTTCAGGTCGGGCAGCGCTTGCTCGACGGCTTCGACGCCGCACAGTCCGCAGCCGCTGGTGCCTGCCAATTGGCGACGTTGCTGTTTGAGGTTCCAGAACGCCCGGCTGGCGATTTCGACGTGCGCATACTGCGCCGAGCCTGCGCCGCTGAGCTTGAGGTCATAAATGTCGCTCGGGTCTTGAATGATCCCGCTACCCAGGCTGAAACCGACGATGAAGTCCTCAAGGTCAGTGGGCGTGACCAGCATCACCGCTTGATTGATGCCATTGAAGGCAATCGCCAGCGCGACCTCTTCGGCAAGGGCAGTTTCAGCGCCGCTGCTGTGGTCCAGCGTGACGTAGTGATAATTCTGGCTGGCGGCGGGCGCGGGCGAATCCTGGGCGGGCGCCGCGCACGTAGGGCGCTTGGCGTTCATAAGGCTGTTCCGACGGAATATTCAGCAATAAGGGTAGGCGCGACACTCTGTCGCGTCTAATCGCTAGTGCTGATCTATTGATAGATGCCGTCGATCATGAAGTTGCTGATGATTTCCGATACAGCGAAAAGCAGGCCTCCGCCAGCGCCGACCGTGGTGCTTCGCGGCGCATGATCAAACCCAGAGGGGCGAGGGTTTGCGCGTCGGCAATCGGGTGCAGGCGCAGGTCGTCGGTCAGGGCTTCAAGGCCGCCTTCAAGCGGCATCACCGCGCAGCACAATCCGCCATGAACGGCCTGCAACAGCTGATGAACTGCATCGGTTTGCAGCAAGGGTTGTGGGGTCAGCCCGCGGCTGTGGAAATTGTGAT
Organism: Pseudomonas sp. WS 5071; assembly: GCF_012985765.1. Classification (NCBI taxonomy): domain Bacteria; kingdom Pseudomonadati; phylum Pseudomonadota; class Gammaproteobacteria; order Pseudomonadales; family Pseudomonadaceae; genus Pseudomonas; species Pseudomonas sp. WS 5071. The sequence goes on from NZ_JAAQWY010000024.1 coordinate 85,293, forward strand.
CGATGGACTGACGAAAATGCATGCCGCCACTGAGCAGCGCCAACGGCAACTCAATCAAGGCTGCCCAACTCAACGGCTGTTCACCGAACGTGAAGTGCCGTTGGTCGTATAAAAGACCCATGCGGGTGTCGTTCAAGGTGAGCGAGTCGAAACGCTCATGGTCGAGCCGATCGAGGTAAGACACGCCCACATCCAGCTGATTGCGGGCCAATTGATCCAGGATCTGTTCGGAGCTGAGCGCCGACAATTCAAAGCGCAGTTCGGGGTGCGCCTTGTGCATTTGTTGCAACAACGGCAGCGGGTCAAAACTCGACAACGGCACCACGCCCAGGCGCAACGTGCCGATCAAATTGCCCCGGCAGGCAGCCGCTTCAGCCTGCAAGCCATCGTAGGCGGACAGCACCGTTCTGGCCCATGCCAGCACGCGCTCACCGGGGGCAGTAAAGCTTTCAAAGCGCTGGCCGCGATTGACCAACTGCAAACCCAACTCCTGCTCAAGGCTGCGCAAGCGCATGGACAGCGTAGGTTGGGTGATATGGCAGCGGGCGGCCGCCTGACCGAAGTGACGGGTTTCATCGAGGGCGATCAGGAATTTCAGTTGTTTGATGTCCATGCTCGCTCCACGCGCAAATCGTCGGGGGATTCTAACGCGCCCATCCCTGAACCTGCCTGTCCAATGTTGGTCTACGCTGTGTGTCTGGATATTCCAACCCTAGGAGCGTGAACGATGAGTATTTTTAGCTTTATGAAGGAAGCAGGCGAAAAAGTAATCGACTTGCTGACACCGGACAAAGCCAACGCCTCGGAAGAACTCAAGAAGCACGTAGAAAAAGTAGGTTTGGGCAATCCGAACATCAGCGCCACCGTTGAGGGCGATAAAGTGATCGTCACAGGCGAGGTCGCGACTCAAGAAGAGAAAGAAAAAATCATTCTCGCGGCGGGCAATATCGCAGGTGTTGCCAGCGTTGAAGACAACATCACTGTAACCGGTCCGATGGTTGCTGCTTCGCGTTTTGTGGTTGTGCAAAAGGGCGACACCCTCAGCGCAATCTCACTCACGGTGTACGGCGACGCGAACAAGTATCAAAAAATCTTTGAAGCCAACAAACCGATGCTTAAAGACCCGAACAAAATCTACCCGGGCCAGACATTGCGCATCCCTGAGTAAACCCTGGTGGTTTTCGGCAGCGATGACAGGTGTGCACGCACGTGTGTCGCTGCCGAGGCACGAGGCTGGGATCCCCCATCCGCTTCATTAGCCTTGGCTCAAAGCCCTTCCAGTAACCCGCGGTAATCCCCCAGCGCGGCAAACTCCTTGGTGTCTTTCGGGCCTTTTTTGCTGTCCGGCTGCTTGACCGCCAACAGATGTCTCACGCCAAAATCCCGTGCACTGCGCAGAATTGGCAAGGTGTCGTCGATAAACAGGCTGCGCGCGGGCTCGAAACCGATATCGGCGTGCAGCGCATCCCAGAACTGCGGGCTTTCCTTGGGGAAACCGTAGTCGTGGGAGCTGATCAGCCTTTCGAAGTAGGGCGCCAGTTCAATGCGTTCCAATTTCAAGGACAACGAATCGCGGTGCGCGTTGGTGATCATAATCACCCGCTTGCCTGCTTCTTTGATGGCGGCTAAAAACGTATCGGCATCAGGGCGCAGGGCAATCAGGTCAGCGGTTTCGCGTTTCAATTCGCGGACCGGGATCTTCAGCTCGGCGCTCCAGAAGTCCAGGCAGTACCATTGCAATTGGCCTGCATTGCGCTCAAACAACGGCATCAGCTCCAGTTCAGCCATGGCCCGGCTGATGCCATGCAGTTCGGCATAGCGTTGGGGCAGGTGTTCGAGCCAGAAGTGGTTGTCGTAATGCAGGTCGAGCAGCGTGCCGTCCATGTCCAGCAGAACGGTATCAATGTCGCGCCAAGGTAACGCTGTCATGCAAAACTTCTCCCGCAGTTGAAAACATCCGACCAAGACAATCGGAAAAGCCGGGGTATAGTAACCCGTTCATATTGAGGAGCCGCTATGCGCCAAAAACCCACCGTACTCGCCCGTGAAATTGTTGCCAGTAGCCGATTGTTTCGTGTTGAAGAAGTGCAGCTGCGCTTTTCCAACGGCGTTGAGCGTACGTATGAACGGCTGGTGGGGCGCGGCAATGGCTATGGCGCAGTGATGATCGTGGCGATGATCGATGCCGAGCATGCCCTGTTGGTCGAAGAGTATTGCGGCGGCACCGACGAATACGAAGTGTCCCTGCCCAAAGGGCTGATCGAGCCGGGCGAAGACGTACTGGCTGCTGCCGAGCGTGAGTTGAAGGAAGAAGCGGGCTATGGCGCCCGTCAGTTGGAGCACCTCACCGAGCTGTCACTGTCACCGGGCTACATGAGCCAGAAGATCCAAGTGGTGCTGGCCACCGACCTGTATGAGTCGCGTCTGGAAGGTGATGAGCCGGAGCCCATGCGTGTCGAGAAAGTGAATTTGCGCGAGCTGTCGGCGCTGGTACAAAACCCGCAATTCACCGAGGGTCGTGCCTTGGCGGCGCTGTATCTGGCGCGGGATCTGCTGACGCAGCGCGGAGCATTTGCGCTGTGAGCCTGTCTGTCCCTCAACTGCTTCAAGGCGTGATTCAACTGGTGCATCAGGCAGGTGACGCCATCTTGCCGTTTTGGCGAGCCGACGTTGCGGTCATTGCCAAGGCGGATGATTCTCCGGTGACGGCTGCTGATCTGGCAGCCCATCATGTGCTGCTCGACGGCCTGACCGCGCTCGACTCGAGCATCCCGGTGTTGTCCGAAGAAGATGCCAACATCGCCCAGGACGTGCGTGCCGGGTGGTCTCGCTGGTGGTTGGTAGACCCGTTAGACGGCACCAAGGAATTCATTTGCGGCAGTGAAGAGTTCACCGTCAACGTCGCCTTGATCGAGCACGGCCGTGTGGTGTTTGGTGTGGTATCGATGCCGACCAGCGGCCGCTGCTATTACGGTGGTGCGGACCTCGGCGCATGGCGTGCAGAAGGCGACAAGGTCGAGCGTATCAACGTGCGCACGGCCCCGCCTGTGGGCGAGCCGTTGACCGTCGTCGCCAGCCGCCGTCATTCCAGCCCGGCGCAAGAGCAACTGTTGGCGGGTTTGAGTGAACACCTGGGTGATTTAAAGCTCACCAGCGTCGGCAGCTCGCTCAAATTTTGTTTACTGGCTGAAGGTGCGGCCGATTGCTACCCGCGTCTGGCTCCGACGTCACAGTGGGATACCGCAGCGGCGCAAGGCGTGCTCGAAGGTGCGGGTGGCGTGGTGTTGCAGCTGGATGGCCAGCCGTTCACCTACCCGGCGCGGGCATCGTTGCTCAATGACTCGTTTTTGGCATTGCCGGAAAAAGCGCCCTGGCGCGAGACGCTGTTGGAGCTTGTCCATAAGTAACCGGTATTGCCACTCGTTTCACCCTCAACGATGCAACACATACTGGCCGCTGAAGCGGACGGCGTCTTCTTCGCCGTCTGTATTGATGACCCGGGTTTGCAGTGTCAGGCGCGCGCGGCTATGGCGTGTGTACATGCTCAAAAACGTGTTCCATGCTGCCTCGTTCGGCGCATCGCACAGCACAATCGCGTCCTGCGCGACCGGCAGCGGGTAGCTGATATGGCCCTCCTGAATCACGATGCCCGCCTTCAATGCCTGCTTCGCGTAGCTTTCAGAAACACACGGTTACGAGGTCAAATTGACCGGGCCTCAGACTCGACTGCAACCTTCATGCTTCAAATGAAGTGACAAGCACGTCCCATGAAGAAGGACGGTAAAGACGACCCTTTTTTCGAGCCCCTCTGGAAGCCGAAACGCCCAAACGGTGGTGCCTCATGGGCTGCATGGCAAACGTCGGCCGCGCCAGCACCGGTGTATATCCCAAAAGAGCAATGGCCATCTCCCAAGCAACGCACTGACGTGGTCTTCGCCAAATCCTGCGTTGCTGAAAACTGGTGCAGCACGGAGGCAGGTACGGACACCGAGCCCGTCTCCAACTTTGGCAACGTCATGGTCGTTGCCTCCATGCTTTTGCCTTCCGCGTCAGAGGCCATTGCATTGGCCATCGGTGCAGATGCCGGACTCGCCCGTGTAGCGGGTGGCGGCATCATGCAACAGCGCATGACGTGGGCAATACGTGGCGCGGGAGGCCCGGTCAGCGTTTTTCTAATGGGCATGCTCCCCGCCAAAATGGGTGACGGCACACTCCATACCGACGAACAACTGCGCAGCATGAGCAAAGCCTCTACACGGGTGCGCTTTCAGTTCCGACGTGATGCCGAAGGGGTCATGCAGATTTACGGTATTCACACCGGCGCGTCGGGCGATGACTCAGTACGCACCGTGCAGGTGAAGTGGAACGCAACCAAGACGGCGTTGGAGGCCGAACTAAACGGGATCACCCTCCTCTGGACGCCACCCCACAGCGCTTCAAGAATGCCGCCACTGACTTACCCCGACGAAAGCGGCAAGCAGCTGGGCACCATCCTGGTACACCCGATCCCGGAGAACACCGACAGTCAGCTTGAAGGGCTTCCCGGCGAAGACATTACACTCGACGACTGTATTCTGGTCTTTCCTGCGGATACGGGCCTGAAGTCGCTGTATGTGGTGTATGCGAAGCCTTTTGGTGGTGATATCAAATACCACGCTGCACCGAATACTCTTCCTGCTTTCCCCGATGCTGTCGATGTCCGTAGCAAAGGAAATCGACAGCGCTGGAAAAGCAAAAGACGAATCTACGAATGGGATTATCAACATGGAGCAGTAGAAGTGTATGACAAACAAGGAAACCACTTAGGGGAGTACGACGCGACTACTGGTGAACAAACTGGAAAAGCCCAGCCTGAAAGACGAATCACAACTAAGGAATCTCCGAACAAGCCTTCAGTTATGCGAGAATCCCCGCAACACCTGATCCGAGCCGCCCATGAGCCAGATGAGCTTTTCCGACTTTGAGTACGCCGGCAAGCGCAAGCAAACCCGCCGAGAGCGCTTCCTCGCCGAAATGGATCAGGTGGTGCCCTGGGCAGGCCTGCTGGAGCTGATCGAACCGTTCTACCCCAAGGCCGGCGGCGGTAGAAAACCCTATCCTCTGGAAACCATGCTGCGCATCCA
>NZ_JAAQWY010000025.1:0-85398 GCF_012985765.1 Pseudomonas sp. WS 5071
TCGGCGGGTTTGCTTGCGCTTGCCGGCGTACTCAAAGTCGGAAAAGCTCATCTGGCTCATGGGCGGCTCGGATCAGGTGTTGCGGGGATTCTCGCATAACTGAAGGCTTGTTCGGAGATTCCTTAGTTTTGCACTAATTCTGTGAAATTCTGACTCACTGATAATCGCAGGATAGTAGTTTTTAATCTCTTTGTTAACGATTGTTCGCCTGCCATTTTCATCGTTTTTCATCGCGAGAAAAGAGCCGTAAATTGCTGGTTTGTGAAGAAATTTTCCGACACTGCTATCCGTGTATTTCCTTGCGTTGCTCTCTTTGTTTAGTTCTTTTGAAATTAATTGAAAACCCATTTCAAAGCACAACTCTGTCGCTTTTTTTACTGCTTTTGCGTGTTCGTTTAATACAAATTTTCCGTCAATAAAATCAATCCAAAAAGGGCAGCGCTTAGTTACTATTCCACCATTAGCCCCTTTTTCGAGATTTCGGGCTTTTGCGTCTAAAACTCTGCTGCTCTTCGCTCTGCTCTCATCATTAGCACGTTCAAGAATATTTTGAATAAGATTTATATCTGAACTGCTGTTTATTTTTCGTTTTGAATATAAGCGATTATCGAAAAGTGTATATATTGCACAGTCTGATTGAATTATTGAGATGATTAGTTCTAATGCGTCATACCCGCCGACCCGCGAAATCCTGTCGAATGACTCGACAAGAAGTAAAGCGTTAGGTTGAATTTCTTTTGATTTGATACGTTCAACGAATTTTGCGAGTTGTCCAGATTTGAGATTTTTGCCTTTAAAAGCCGAAACCCCAAGGTCTTCATAGCGTTCGACTTGTCGAGCGCTGGGGTATTGCTCGAAAAAACGGTTGATTTGCTCAATCTGTCTAATCTCGCCAAAGCCTAGGCTCTGGGCTTTTGAAGAGAAACGCACGTAACTGTATACGTTTATCGTTTCATTGCTCTGGAACACGTCAGAGAAGGCGTGAGGCAGTGGATTTTTGAAGGTCATAATGCTCTGAAAGCCCCGGAAATTCTGGATTGTAGCATTTTATACAAAAGGCTCTGTTCATTGCGTTCATCGGCGTACGGATTTCATGGCTCATGGTTGCCAGAAAGGTGCTTTTGGCACGGTTGGCCTCATCTGCACGCTCTTTGGCAGCACGCAGTTCGTCCATCAGTTGACGACGATCACTGATGTCAATCCAGCCCCCGATAATGCCTTGAACTTCGCCCAGAGAATCCCGGTAAGGGAGAATCCAGTGATAGATCGTGATGGCCTGATCGCCCAAGTGCAGTTGACGGTCCATGATCAATGGAGTGCCTTCGCGTATGACGCGCAGGTAGTCCGCCTGGAAGTCGTGTGCTTCGTGTTCATTGCTAATGGCACGCCGGGACTTGATGACTGTCTTGCCGATTACATCCTCGCGTTTGGCTGCAAAGGCTTTCAGGTAACTGTCGTTGCAGGTTTTCAGTACGCCTTCACGGTCACGTACGTAAATGGGATGGGGGGTCTCATTGACCAGTGCGCGCATGAATTCGAATTGGTCGTTTAGCGCGCGCTCCGCCCGTTTGCGATGCTGGATCTGACGGCGCATGTAGGCATTCCAGAGCAGCGACAGTAGCAGCAGCAGCGTGGTACCGATGATGACTTGGTAAATCAGGCGATGATAATTGCGCCAGTAGCTGTCAGAAGCTGGGACATAGCCCCGCCAGCGACTGTTGATAATCCCCAGTTCATCGGGAGCAATGCTGAGCAGGGCTTTATCGAGGATGGTGCTCAATTCGCTGGCATCACGGGCGGTCGCCAACGCGAAAGTGGCGGGTTGGGTTCCGATCGTGGCGCTGATTTGTAAACGGTCCTGAAAAAGCTGGGAAGCCAGCAGGTAGTTGGCAATGACCAACGTATTGACCGCCCCCTCGACTTTTCCTTCTGCCAATAGCTGTGTGGCCTGATAAATGTCGTCGGTTTCAACCAGGGTAATGTCGGGAAATTCTTTTTTCAGGTAATGGGTCAGTGGATTGCCCAACGTCAGTGCAAGACGCTTACCGGCTAATTGTTCAAGATTTGAGGGGTGGTCATGGCCTTTTTCAGTCAGTAGAACAAAAGAGTTTTCGAGGTAGGGGCGGCTGAAGTGGAGCTGGCTCTCCCGGGACAACGAAGGGCTGATCGCTGAAATGATGTCGGTTTCGTGACGCTGGATCATGTCGATCATGTTGCCCAGACTGCGGGTTCGCTGGATCTCGAAACGTAATCCGGTACGCAGTCGAATCATTTCAAGTAGGTCTGCGGTAATGCCCCGAAAATTACCTTCGGCATCGAAAAAGCTGAGTGGGGCCAGGGTTTCGTTGACCACGACCTTGACCGTGGGGTGTTTGGCCAGCCAGCGCTCTTCCCGCTCGGTCAGTTGAAGTTTTTGGTCGGAGAGCAGGATATCGCTACCTGCGCTCCAACGCTTGGCGATGCTTTCACGTTCGCTGTTGGGGATGGCCGCCAGGGTGGTATTGAGAATGTTGAGCAGCATGGGGTTGTCGCGGTGCACGGCGAAGCTGAAACCATACGCTTCATGCTTGCTGAAATTGGCCATTTTGATGTTTTTCAAATAGCCCTTGTTGATCATGTAGTGCGTTGAAATTGTATCGCCAAGAAAGACATCGGCCTGATCGAAGGCTACCGCATTTATTGCATTCTGATAGGACGGGTAGGACTGGATAATTGCCTTGGGATACAGCTTTTTGACATCCTCCAGTGGCAAATAGTGGTACACCATGCTCAGGCGCAGGCCTTGCAGACCTTGGGTCAGCGAGCGATTTTCCCCTTCGCGGCTTACCAGTACAGGCTGGTCAACCGCGTAGGGAATGGACAGGACCAGGTCGGGGTTCGCTGCTTCATAGCCATTTGAGGTACCGAGCATATCGATGGTGCCTTCCACGAGTGCCTGAATCGCCTGGTCTCGTGAAGTAAAGCGTTGAACCCGGATGGACACGTTGAGAGCCTGAGACAAAAGCCCCGTGTAATCGGCGGTAAACCCTTCGTAGTCCTGACCACTGGTGGTCATGTCAAAAGGCGGGTAGTCCGGAGACGAAATACCCACCCGTAATATGCGCTTTTCCTGCAACCAGGTACGTTGATGCTTATCGAGAGGCGCTTCCTGATAATAGATGCCCGAGCGGCTTAGCAATGAATAGTTGTCACGGCCGGTGGCATGGGCCAATACCGGGTAGCACAGGATGAAACCTGCGATCAGTGATAGGAAGTGTATTAACCGCGTGGGCATCCTGTTTCTCACACTAAAGAATTGCGTTTGGCCAATTCGATAAGATCAACCAATGAATTCGCTTTTAGTTTTTGCATGAGTCTCTTCTTGTAAGTGCTCACGGTTTTGTTGCTCAGAAACATGCCTTTGGCTATTTCCTTGTTGGTTTTGCCCTGTGCAAACAGCTGCAAAACCATCAGCTCCCGGTCGTTGACCGATTTGAATAGTTCGATCTCTGAATAATCACCACCCTCGTGGCGTTCTGGTGTCAAGGCCTGGCTGGGGAAATAATTGTAGCCAGCGAAGACAGCTTTAATTGCACTGACAAGTTCGCTCAGTTCTTCTTGTTTACACACATACCCGGCGGCCCCGGATTGCATGCAGCGCATGGCGAACAACGTAGGAGATTGCGCTGTCAGGACGAGTGTTTTAAGGGTCGAATTCATGGCGTTAAAGCGTGCAAGCACTTCCAGTCCGTCGAGTTTCGGGATGCTGATGTCAAGAATGATTAAGTCCGGGACACATTCGCGCACCATTTGCATGGCATCCACACCGTTGTCGGTTTCACCGACTATTTCATACCCTTCATGTTCTAACAACATACGAATAGCGAGCCGGATAACCGGGTGGTCGTCAACAATAAAGACGGTGGTCATAGTTAATTCCTGTTAAGCGCGGTATAGAAAGCGCGCACCATAGCTCAGTTATAGGAGTGGGCACACGAACCCTTTGGCCTACAAACGTAGTATGGGAAAAATCCTACGCAAATTAAGGCGCAAGAGCACGGCTGCTTGATATGAGGAAGTGCCGTTTGTTTAAAGCTTTGGCTGTTTCTTGACTGATATGTTTGATATGCAAAGATTAGGTTTAGTATGTTGAAGGAAATGGACTACAGATATTTAAGTTGTTTACATGTTGTGTTTGGGTATTTGGTTTTAATTCTTTCGCGTGAGGTGTCATTTTCTGACAGTGCAATACAAGGCTAATCGCTGAGCGTGATTAGCCTTGTATTGAGGGCGGGGCTCAGGTAGGGCTTGAGCGGCCAGTCATTTCCCTGGCCATTTCTGTGGCGTAGCTGTCGGTCATGCCGGCGATAAAGTCGATGATGCGCATGAAGGAACGGTGCAGTGGCCAGTGAGGGGCTGGCGCGTTATTACCCAGCAAGTCGAGGATGCGACGGCTCTTGAATGAGGGCGTACGACCTTTGTGCTGCTCCAGCGCTGCCCCGCAAAAGGCATTCAACAAGATCTCCAGCGTCGTATAAGCACCAATCTCATGAAGGGTTTTGCGTTTGTCCTGAAATATCTTGTGCCTGGCCATGTTTTTGGCATCCAGCACGCAACGTTTTGCCGGACCATGCATATGCTCGACCAAATCGCCCGACAGCGTGCCTTCAAGCAATGCATCCTGCTGCTCGACAAATGTACGTGCCGCCGCATTGGTCAAGTGTTCAATGGCTTTGCCGCGCAGAATGGCGAGCTTGCGCCGTTGCGAGTCTTTGGGCCCCAGCTGGCGATAGGTCTGCGGCAAGTCATCGCCTACCAGCCCCAGCAGCAAGGCTTCAACTTCCGGATAGGCCAGTAAATCCATTTCCAAACCGTCTTCGAGGTCAATCAAGGCATAGCAGATATCGTCCGCTGCCTCCATCAGATAGACCAGAGGGTGACGTGCCCAGCGTTCGTCCTCGAGTTGCGGGAGGCCCAGCTTCTGGGCGATCCCTTCAAGCAGGGGAAGCTCGCTCTGATAGCATCCGAACTTGTGTTTTTTGTACCCGAGCGAATCGGCATGCTTTGCCGTCCACGGGTATTTGAGGAAGGTGCCCAGCGTGGCGTGGGTCAGGCGGGTGCCTCCGTCAAACTGGTGATATTCCAGCTGCGTGAGCACCCTGAAGCCTTGGGCGTTGCCTTCAAAACTCAGGAAGTCCAGTCGCTCGGCGTCACTCATGTCATCCAGCCAGCCGCGGCCAGCGGCCTGTTGAAACCAGTTTCGGATGGCGTCTTCGCCCGAGTGCCCGAAAGGCGGGTTGCCGATGTCATGGGCCAGACAAGCCGACTGCACCACCATTCCAAGATCGCCGGGGTCACACCAGTCAGGAAGGGCGCCACGCAGGGTTTCACCCACGCGCATGCCTAAAGAGCGGCCGACACAACTGACTTCCAGTGAATGGGTGAGGCGGGTGTGAATATGATCATTGCTGGTGACCGGATGAACCTGGGTTTTACGGCCAAGACGGCGGAATGCACCCGAGAAGATGATGCGGTCATGATCTTTATGGAAGGGGCTGCGCCCTAGTTCTTCCGGGCTGTGATGGGGTTTTCCGAGACGTTCGCGATTAAGTAGGGTTTGCCAATCCAAGGCGCAGTGCTCCGTCAGTGAGTCCGGGCTCAGCTTCTCGCTTCACGCAGGAGGGTGCAAGGGGGAGGAGGTTGCAAAAAAAGGCGCAGCGCGCAACCGTCGTTCAAACAACGGTCACGCGATGCGCCGGTCAGGCATGTTCAAGGCTTGCGCGCTGTACCCTGGATGACCAGTTTGATCAGCGGCAATAAACCGGTCGTCAGGCCAATCAGGCGTGACATGCGGCCGGTGCCCTTGGAGCGTGCACCTTTGCCTGTCAGAAAGCCCAGCAGGGTAACAGCGGCCACGCCCCATAACGGGGCGTGCTTGATGCCGAGGCTATCTTGCCAGTTAGTCGTCATCCCGCGCATCTTCTGCAGAGGTTGCATCAGTTGCTGGGCTTCGTGGCGTATTTCCTGGCGGTGCATCTCCATGCGCAAGCGAATCAGCACTTTGCGCATTTCACGCCGGGACGCTTTTGGCGGCATTTCAGGCAGGTTCATGGCAACAAACGCTCGCGGTCTTTGGCCAGCTCTTCAAGCGTGGCATTGAAAGGAGAGGACTCATCGAACACCGCCGCTTTGAGGCGCAGGCCGCAGAAAATGGCGGCCAGCGCATAAAACACGCACAGTCCGATGATGCCGGCCAGACGATAACTGTCCCAGACCAGAACCAGCACCAGTGCCGAGAGCCCGATCAGCAACAACAGACCGAACACCAGTGCCAGCCCCGCAAATAGCAACAGACTGACCGTACGCGCTTTCTGTTCTTGAAACTCAATGCCGAGCAACTCGACATGGCTGTGCAACAAGCCCAGAAACGCGGCACCCAGGCGCCGGGGTGAGGAACGAGGGGATCCGGATTCTTCTGTCATATTCAGCGCCGAGTCGCCAGCAAGCCGATCAAAAAGCCCACGCCAGCAGCAATACCGACCGATTGCCAAGGGTTGGCCTGGACATAATCTTCGGTAGCGACCACAGCAGCCTGCCCGCGCTCCTGAAGGGTTTCCTTGGTTTGTTCGAGTGATTCACGGGCCTTTAGCAGGCTGTCCTTGATCTGTGAACGCAGTTCGTCAGCCTGATCGCCAGCCAAAGAGGCTGTGTGTTCCAGCAAACGTTCGGTGTCGGCAACCAGCGTCTGGAAGTCAGCCATCAAAATCTCTTGCGCATTTTTTGCTGTATTGCGGGCCATGATGATCTCCGTGAGTGGCTTCTTGATGGTTCAGAGTGTAGGCATGGATTGAAGGTTCACTGAAAATCTGTCGCCGGGCATGCCGGCGTCTGAGATGTTCACCCTCGGTTGTGACAAGACCTTACCTTAAATTACTCACCTTCGCGGGTGAACCCCGGGGTTTCGCGTGCGTCAGCATTATCCAGGCAGCCGTCCAGCAAGTGATAGCGGTTGTGACGGACCTCATCGACCCGGTGGCGCACACTGCGCTCCGGTATGCCCAGAAGGATCAGTGCGTGGGAGGCCAGCATCAGGCTCGACTCCAGCAGCTCCGGCACCACTTCAGTTGCTCCGGCGGCTTTGAGTTCGGTGAGCAGACTGTCGTCGCGGGTGCGCACCAATACAGGCACATCGATTGTGATTAAACGCGCCTCCTTGAGCACGCACATGGCCACGTCGGTATTGTCGACGGCGATCACCAGCAAGCGCGCACGGTCCAGGCCCACCGCCCGCAGTAAATCCCCGCGGCGAGCATCGCCGTAATGCACGCAACTGTCGACTTTGGCCGCTTCCTGAATGCGATCCGGGTCGTAATCCAGCGCGACGAACTCATGCTGCTCACTGCGCAAGAAGCGTCCGATGGACTGGCCGACACGGCCGTACCCGCACATCACCACATGCCCGTGTAATTCGGCGTTCTGTGCGGCGATTTCTTCCAGTTCCGCTTCCTCGTTGGACTTGCGGTGCAAGCTGGCCGCAATTTGTGGCGCTGCGCGTAACAGCAAAGGCGTCAGCAGCATGGAGCAGAAGGTGGCAGCCAGCAGGTAACCGGCCATTTCTGGCGGGATCAGGGCACTGCTCTGCATCTGCGCCATCAGCGCGAAACAGAACTCGCCGCCTTGGGCCAGGGCCAGGCCACTGCGCCACGCGGTCTCGCCATCGCTGCCGCGCATTTTGACCAGCAGCGCAACCACGGCGCCCTTGATCAGCAACAGCGCCAGGGTCAGCCCCAGAATCAGAAAACCGTCATGCACGAACAACTGCAGATCAATCAGCATGCCGATACTGACGAAGAACAGGCCCAGCAAAATGTCACGGAACGGGCGAATGTCTGCTTCGATTTGATGACGGTAATGGCTTTCACCCAGCAGCATGCCAGCGAGGAATGCCCCCAGTGCCGGCGACAACCCTAACAAGTGGGTAAGCCACGCCGTCAGCAGCACGATGACCAGGGCCAGCAATACAAACAGCTCTGCCGAGCGCGAGGCTGCGACTTCATGAAACAGGCGCGGTAATAGAAAGCGACTGGCCAACAGCAAGCCGACAAACAGAATCACGGTCTTGCCCAGTGTGACGGGCAACGCCCAATACCAGGCCTGATCGCTGCTGCCGGCAAACACCGGCACCAGGGTCAGCAAAAGTACCGCCACGACGTCCTGAAACAGCAAGACGCCAATTGCGTTCTGGCCATGGCGACTGAAAATTTCCCCCAGGCTGGTGAGTTCCTTACTGACGATGGCCGTGGATGACAGCGCGAGGCCGGCACCGAGCAGGAAGGCGGCATTCAGGCTCATGCCAAAGGCGTACAGCAACCCCCCCAGCACCAACGAGGTGCACACCACTTGCAGGCTGCCCAGCCCGAACACCACCTTGCGCAGTGCCAGCATTTTGGGCAACGAAAACTCCAGCCCCAGCGAAAACAGCAGAAACACGACGCCAAGTTCGGCCAGATCGGGCAAGTCCGGGCTGTCGTTGATCCAGTCCAGAGCGGTTGGCCCCACGAACAGGCCCACGCACAGATAGCCCAGCACCGGGGGCAGCTTCAATCGCCTGAAAAAGGCAATCACCACCAGTGATGAGGCGAGGATGATCAATAAATTGGCAAACACAAACGTCTTCCCTGTGAGTTCAAATAAAAAAGTCGCGAGCTTCCAGCAAATGAGGGGGGCTGGCGCTGATATGCATCATTCTTTGAGAGCAAAATTCCAAAATCACGGTCCTTCGCTATGCTCAGAACCAGCAGTTTAATGGGATGTTGAACAAGCGTAGTCGTCAGGAGCGTTATGGAACGTCTGTATTCCCTCCAAGGCTTGAGAGGCGCTGCCGTTCTGGGGGTGGTTGTATTTCACATGGCCTCGGTTGAAGCGAAGTATTCCGGGGGCGATCTTCTATTGCCAGCATTGGTGAATTTTTTCCAACTGGGCGTCGATCTTTTTTTTGTCATCAGTGGCTTTGTTATGGTGATCGTCACCCGTGGCCGTTTTCAAAACAAAGTGCAGACCCAGCGCTTTGTGTTTAATCGACTCTCACGTATTTACCCCAATTACTGGCTGTATTTCTTTATTACTTTGGGGGTGACCCTGGCCCTGCCAGGTGTCGTGAACACCTCCCACGGCAGTTCTAACTGGCTAATGTCGTTCCTGCTGCTGCCCAATGACCGGGTGTTGTTGGTGATGGTGGCGTGGTCACTGGTCTTTGAACTGTGGTTTTACCTGGTGTTTACCGGCTTGCTGTTGTTCAAGGAGAAACACCTGCCACTGCTGCTGGGGGTGTGGGCGATCGGGTTGATTGGCTTCAACGTGTCTGCCAATTGGCAGGACTTCAACCCGGCATTGAAAATCATGCTTCACCCGTATGCGCTTGAGTTCATCGCGGGCAGTGCGCTGGCCTTGTTTTTTTACAGCAAATTCAGCGCCAGGTTGCCGACGCCCTGGGTGTGGGCAACGCTGATAGCCGCTCTGTGTATCGGTTTTCCCTTGATCTATGGCTATCAGTTATTTGCTGCCGAGGGGCTGATGCGCATGCTATCGGTCGGTGGTGTTTTTGGCGCACTGGTGGGCGCACTGGTGCTGCTGGAGCGCCGTAAACGGATCCGCGTGCCTGCGTTCCTGATCTTTACCGGTGATATGTCCTACACGATCTACCTGTCGCACCTGTTAGTGCTGGGTGTGATCGGTCATCTGTGGCAACGGGTCGGGGTGTGGCCTGCCAGCCCTTGGGACAATGCTGTTTTCCTGCTGCTGATGATGGCGGCCGTGTTGTGTTACGGGGCACTGGCGTATCGTTTTTTCGAGAAACCGGTGCTGGATTGGGCAACGGCCTATTGCGCCCGAACATTTGCAGTCAGTCCACGGCATTCGCAAACAGGCCCGGCCAAATGACTGTGCAGTTTGATTGCAGGTCGACGACGGCATGGGAGGCTCTTAAAATGGCGGCTTATTTCCTTCAGGTCGAAAATCATGCTTCCCGAATGTCAACTGTTCGGCACATTGGGCTGTCATCTGTGTGAGATCGCGGAAGCGCAATTGATGCCGCTTATCGAACATGGGCTGTTGGTAGAACTGATCGATATCGCCGAAGAACCCGCGTTTTTTGACACCTATAGTTTGCGTATTCCGGTATTACGCCGTGTGGACACGGGGGCTGAGCTGGACTGGCCTTTTGATGTAGAGCAGGCGATTGGTTTTTTGCGCGTTATGGATTGTTAACCCTCCAGCTGCAGGCCGCACGGCCTGCAGCTGAGAGCCTGCCTATGTGTGTCACGCCCTATAAATAAACCCGGTGGGCACGTCAGCGAGTGGCGTCTGCATGACCCCTCCTAAAAACGCCAGTAATTTACCTTCATGGCGGGCTGTTTTCATGGCCAGCGACAGCGGTGACAACGGGTTGCGCTGGATCATGGCCTCGATCGACTCCGACAGGGTTTTGGCTAGCGAGATCTGCGGCGAGTTGATGCTGTGCAGCTGTAGATAGTTCATGGTTGCGGCCCCCTTGCGGCGGAACACCAATTCAGTGGCACTTGGGATGTCCGGATAAATTTGATAGCCGAGGCGCTCCAGCACACGTCTCATCATGTTGTTCAGGCCCAACGGTTCATTGAGTAGCAAGCGTTCGCTGGCGAGCAGAATCAGATCCAGCTGATTGAAGAATGATGTGCGTGCCAGTTGCCCGAGCGTGAAGGTCTTATTGCCGGCGGCTGTGCCTTTTTGCGCCAGCAGGGCGAGCGGGTCCCCAAGATGGAGATGGTCTGGGACGGCGTTGCCTGTGCGCCAACCATGCAAAGTGTTGTTGATAGTGCGCATGCGTTTCGGGGTCAGGTCGGGGCTGGAGGTATCGGCGAATTGATACAGCCTTTTTGCCACTGCACTCCTTGAAACAGGTGTCAGGGCCGGCAAAAGAGAACCGACAAACTGGGCCAGCGACTTATGGAAAAACGGCGGGTGGACAACCCATTGGCCATTAATGAACTCGGCCAGCCGGGGTTGCAGGTAACGGCTCTGGTGAATCAGCAAACCTAACTGTTCATACGTGTTGCAGGGTTTGTCGGGGTAGCGGATGAACACCCGGTTGCCTTGGGGGAGATTGCCCTGTGGCAATATCTCGTAATACAGCTCGTCAATGTTAATGACCCGGTAAGTTCCTTTTGCATCGGTGACTTTGGAGATGGGCGGGTTCAGGCTGACCGGGGTCAACTGTGTTGCTTCCAGGGCTTGCCCCCAGTGTTTCCAGCTCGTGTTGTTCAGGGGTTCAATCACCACCGTCGTGGTCGAAACCACAGGCTGTTTTGGCGCGTTGCGCGGGAAATCCCCGGCGGGTTCCGCAAGCTTGCGTTTATTGCTCAGGCCCACAGTGCTGCTGGAAGTGCTCGGCTGTACCCGGGCGGCTGCTTCCCCCAGTCCGGGTTTCAAGTACTGCCTGGACCAGATCGGAAACACGTGATGTTTGACCAGGTATTCCGCCAGGTCCAATTCCAGCCGCATTTGACTGGCAGGGGGGAAGTCAAATTGATCAAGCAGTTTTCGCGCTTCTCTAAAGCTGAAATTGGGGAATGCAACACGTACCCGAAACGGCGCGAGTGTGGAGCGAATCCCGCCCAGCAAGCCTGCCTGCGCTGTTTCGATGCGCCACACGCCCTGGCTGTCACGGGCTATGGGGGAGCGATACCAGGCTTGTGGATTGCGCATGTCGATCACCCGCCACAGGTTCAGGTGCGAGTCGTGGACGATTTGAAACCAATGCTCATCTTGATGAATGAAATGCTGTAACGAGCCGCTGCCCGAGGGGGCTCTTTCATAAATGCCCTGATAAATGCCATCGCTGCGCAAGGTCAGGTCAGACACGCTGTGGCTGTAACTCAGTTTTGGATCAAGGGGGGGAGCGGGGGTAGCAATCGTTTTAGGCCCGCGAATGAAGCCAACGCCGATATCAATGCTGGCGTCTGCCCAATGCGCAATCATGCCCACCCAATGCCCGATGGCTTCCCTCTGGCTGTCGCGTTTAAGGGCGTCGATGAAACGCCACAGCGACATCAGGCTGCGTCCCAAGGCGATGGGCGCGGTCACTTTTAAAGGCAGTAGCATGGTCACCACGTCCACCACCGTTTCAATGCTGTTCCAGACCGTGAGCTGATTGATTTCGGAGGTGGAGGTACTCAGTGCTTCGGCATTGGCGATGCCATGCCGCGCTTCGGCCAAGCAGGCTTGCTCGATGAAATTGCCTGCAATAGGTATGAGCTTGATATCGGGTGCTCTCAATCCTTGCTCAAGCAAGAGACGGACCCGCGCCTTATTGCCTTGACTGACGCGCGAAACAAAGTAGTCGAGCAACTGCGGGTTGCCCAGAAAATGCCTAGCAAAATGCTGGCGGCTTTCGAACTCCCTGAATCGTTTTCCGTCCGGCGCATACGGGGTGTACACCACCAGCGACTTGACGGGGAAATGGGGGGGCGGCGCAATAATATCGAGCATCACCAGCGTGCTGTCGATTGGATGGGTTGCAGGTGTACCAAAGATCAATACACCGCGCACGGTGGCTTCGCTGATGAGCAGTTGGAAGGTGGCAAGGGCATGCCCTTCAAAGGTCGCCGTGAGCTCCGGATTTTCGGCCGCTTTAAGCGCCGCTTCCACCCATCGATATCCCCGGTCAACGCGATCGGGCGAAAAATCACCGTTGATCTTGGCCTCCAGTGCATCCACCTGCATTTGCGCATGCATCAGCCGCATGGCGGTTTCACGTCGCGCCACGGCCTTGGGCGAATCGATCAGTGCATCGTGCAGATAGGCGGGGTAGTTATCACCGATATTGACGGTTCGGATAATGGCTTTGATTTGCGCTGCATTGAGCGGAGCTGCGGCGGTATCGCTGTTATGAACGGTGGTCACGCGGGCCGTCAGTGCGTAGTCAATGTCAAATTTGCTGACGTTTTCGATGGCCAGTTCCGTCATTGTTCGTGTGGTGCTGCTCAGCCTGATCGTAGGTCCGGTACGCGAAAGGCTGTTTACTGCCGTGTAGGAGGTGGGGGCCCAAGCTGTCGGCGGAATAACCGGCCCGGCCCCTCGCTCGGCAGCGGTGACGGTGATCAGGACCGTGTCGGGATCTACGTTCAGCCCATAGTGCACCTGAATATGTTGCTGCAATTGTTCACGCGCATAGCGCAGCAAGAAGGGCCTGTCGCCAAATTGTTCGGCTGAAGGCTCACCGTTTTCATTGGCCAGCAGGCTCATCAGGCGATAGTGCTCAGACGCATCCAGCCAGGCCTGACGATCGGCGCTGTTGGCTTTAAGCAGCCATTCACGGGCTTTTAGTGCGATGCGTTTAACGGATCGCGCATTCAGCGCATTGGCCTGTTTAAAACGATGCGCGTAGTCGACAACGTGCGCCAAGCCTTCGCTGATTTGCGTGACTGAGCGGTTAGCCGAATGGAGCAGGACGTGGAAAATATTCTGTTCACGCTGCTGGTCATGGGCGCTGAATAGGTGCTCGAACAGGGAGCCCTCTATCTCGGTGAACACCAGCCCCAGCGGCGCCTGCGGCCCTTTATCCCACGTCAGGACCCGCTTCAGGTCCTGGGTCGAAAGCAGTTCCAGCAGCGACTCAAATTCTGACGTGCTGCGCCAGCGGCGTTCGATTTCATCGTGCAAGGCTTTCAACGAGGTAAAACCCGACAGGCCACCGGAAGGCGTGTACAGCACCACGGTGCCAGCATCGGCGCTGGCGCTGATCTGCACAGCCGCTGTTTTGACAGGAATCGCATACGCCCCGGCTGCATCGTCCGCACCGGTGCCATCCCGGGCGGTAATGACAAATGCGCCCGCCAAATCAGCCAAGGCTGGGTCGTCCTCGGTTTTCAGTGCGAGGGCGTAGACGGCGGGTCGTGAAAACGCGGGCAATGCTCCGCGTGCCGTGACAGTCGGGTAGCGCACGATGTGATCGATCAGCACGCGATGATCCGGAATCAGGGTGCCGTCGAATGACAGCAGTTGAGATTCGACGGTCAGCAACTCACTGAGCTTTTCCTGTAACCAGGCTTTGCGGGTACGGGTGCCGGTCAGAGGTGTTTGTGCGTGCCAGAACGCTGTCGTTTGTTGCTTGAGGTAGCGTTGTAAGTGTTGGCGGACGTCGCCACAAAAGCCCTCAAAAAGGGCGATATCCAGAAGTGAGTTTGTCGCCTCGACCTGCGTGGAAATAAAGGTTCGTTCTTTTGGGTAGCGCGGGTAAAGACCGGTACGGAAGGTATCCAGAACCGTGTCCAACACGCTTAACGGTTGCGGTCTTACAGAGGAGGACGTCTCGCCGCTGGGTTTGACGATCACCAGCAGACGCTCCGGGTCAAGCGGGTCGGTTGCGTCAGGGAAGGTTGTGTTCAACGCTTCTTGCAGCACGGATTCAACGGTGGGCTGTTGCGCCAGTAGTGTTTGGATCTCGACGTCCAGCGCTGTCCACTTCTGGACATGCTGCCGTTCTGCAGGGGGGCTCAACGAAACCAGTTCGGCGCTCAAGGCATCCGACAAATGAAAGACATCACTCATGGGCATCACTCACGAAAATTCTGATACCCCGGCCTTGTATCTCGGTCCAGCCGATAGCCGGGAGGGGGAGGGAAACGTGAGCAGTGTGTACCGGCATAAACGCCGGAAATGGCTACATATATAGGGTGGGATGCGATTGGCGGTTTCTTGAACGGGGACGCTGGGCGATAATCCCGACTGCTTTTTTATTGCCCGAGCCCACTATGTCGCCCCCTGTTTTCAACGCCGCCGCGCATCAAGCCAGCACCCTGTATCTACCGCCCGGCCAGTGGTCGACGGTACTCGACTGCCTGTGTGATCACTTTCGCGCAATCAGCCGCGAGCAATGGCTCGATCGTATGGCCCGCGGTCGGGTGCTGGATGCCCACGGGGAGCCTGTCAGCCCGCAGTTGGCGTACAAGGAAGGCCTGCGCATTCACTATTTTCGTGAAGTGCCCAACGAAACGCCGATCCCTGTGCAAGAGACCATCCACTATGCCGATGAGCATTTGGTGGTGGCCGACAAGCCTCACTTTTTGCCGGTGACGCCTGCGGGGGAATACGTGGAACAGACCCTGTTGCGTCGGTTGATTCGCACCCTGGGCAATCCGAATTTGGTGCCGCTGCACCGTATTGATCGTCACACCGCCGGGCTGGTGCTGTTCTCGGCCAACCCGGCGAGTCGCTCGGCGTATCAGTCGTTGTTTCCGACGCGCAAAATCGACAAGCACTACGAAGCCATTGCGCCAGCGTTGCCGGATCTGCCACTGCCCCTGGTGCATAAAAGCCGATTGATTGATGGCGAACCGTTCTTCCGCATGCAAGAAGGCCCAGGTGTCAGCAACACCGAGACGCACGTAAGCGTGATCGAAAAAAATGGCGACTTGTGGCGTTACGGGTTATCGCCGGTGACCGGCAAGAAGCATCAATTGCGGGTGCATATGGCGGCGTTGGGGGCGGGGATTTGCAACGACCCGTTTTACCCACAGGTGATCAAGGATGCTGAGGATGACTATGCCAACCCGTTGAAACTACTGGCAAAGACGTTGCGCTTTACCGACCCTGTGACAGGTCAGGCGCGTTTTTTCGAGAGTCAGATCAGCCTCGACTGGTAAGAAACAACACGCGGGGAGCCATAAACAACAAAACCCGCACCAGGCGGGTTTTGTCTTAATGCATGAAACTTACAACTCTTTAACGGTGCGAACCTGATCTTTGTTGATGCGGGTTTCTTTACCGTCCAATTGTTTGAACTGGTAGAAGCCCGAATCTTCATCGTACTTAGGCGTGTCGATTGCCTGGATTTCACGACCGTCGTTGAGTGTGATCACGGTTGGCGAAGCACAGCCAGCAAGGGCGGCCAGGCCAGCAGTGAGCATGAGAGCGGCGAGAGTCCGATGAGTCATGGTGTTTCTCCAACAAATGAATGTGCGTGATAGGTAACTGACCCTGAGACGTATACAGCGTCTGCAAGTTCCCTGAAGAGTGGCGCAAGAATAGCTATTGCGGTTAGTCCAGTAAATCCGGGGTATTGAAATTGACCAGCCGCGGGTCATTGTCTACGCACTCGCAAGCGTGTGCATTGAGCTTAAGCATGATATTGCGCGGGCTGCGTTCGCCGTTTGCCCAGGCATTATCAAACACGCCGCGCTGGTTCACGGGGATGACGCAGAGCAAGGGTTCCCACTGTTGGCCCTGGCGCACCATGACCGGTCGGCCGGGGTGCTGACCTGCCGTATCGAGCAACCGGGCAATCAGTGCGGCGTCGATCTTCGGTACGTCACAGGGCAGCACCAGCAGATGGGCATGCCGTGCTGCTGCCAGACCCGCGCGGATCCCGGCCAATGGCCCGTCGAAGTCGTCGTTGCCATCGCTGACCAGTTGATCGGCCAGGGCTGCGTAGCGCTCGCGATTACGGTTGCAGGAAATAATCAGGTCATCGGTGAAGGGACGTGCCACGTGCAGGGCATGGGCGATCAGCGGCTGACCCTGCCATTGCACCAGCCCTTTATCTTGCCCGCCCATGCGCTGGCCGCGTCCGCCCGCCAGAAGCAGGATGGAACAAGGTAACCGGTTCATGAATTGACTCCGCGCAGTCAGGCAAAAGAAGGGCTGTGATATAACACCGGGCTGTTCTTCCTACAACTGGACCTCGTCTATGAAAGCCAAGGTTGATGCGCCTTTCGTACCTTTGAACATCGCTGTTCTGACCGTCAGCGATACCCGCACCCTCGACACCGACACCTCGGGTCAGGTGTTTGTCGACCGCCTGACTGAAGCGGGCCATCGATTGGCGGCACGTGTGTTGCTCAAGGATGACCTGTACAAAATTCGCGCCCAAGTCGCGCAGTGGATTGCCGAGGATGAGGTTCAGGTGGTGCTGATCACCGGCGGCACCGGTTTTACGGCCCGCGACAGTACGCCTGAGGCCGTCAGTTGCCTGCTGGACAAACAGGTGGATGGCTTTGGTGAGTTGTTCCGGCAGATTTCCGTGGCCGACATCGGCACCTCGACCGTGCAATCGCGCGCGCTGGCCGGTCTGGCCAACGGCACGTTGGTGTGCTGCCTGCCGGGTTCGACCAATGCTGTGCGCACGGGGTGGGACGGGATTCTGGCCGAACAACTGGACGCCCGTCATCGCCCATGCAATTTCGTGGCGCATCTGAAGCAGGCAACGGCCTGTGAAACCCGTGGGTAAGCCGGGCCGTACCGGCGAGTTGATGCCGGTTGAAGTGGCACTGGCGCGCCTGCTGGCACTGGCTGAAGCCGCGCCGATTCGCGACACCGAGACGTTGCCACTGGCGGCCTGCGAGGGGCGAGTGCTGGCTCAGGATCTGATCGCCACCCTGGACTTGCCGCCCTGGCCGAACAGCGCCATGGACGGTTATGCGCTGAACCTGGCCGACTGGACCGGGGAGCCGTTGCCTGTCAGCCAGCGTATTTTTGCCGGTCAGGCGCCCGAGGCGCTGACTCCCGGCACCTGCGCGCGGATCTTCACCGGCGCGCCGGTGCCTGCCGGGGCGGATTGCGTCGAAATGCAGGAAAACGCGCAGGTACAGGCCGATGGCCGGGTAGTGTTCAGCCAACCGTTGCGCGTCAATCAGAACATTCGCCCGCAAGGGCAAGAAACCACCGTCGGTGAGGTGGTACTGCCCGCAGGCACCCGCCTTGGGCCGATCGAACAAGGACTGGCCGCGTCGTTGGGCTGCGCCACGCTTGACGTGATTCGCCGGGTCAACGTGGCTGTATTGTCGACAGGCGATGAACTGATAGAGCCAGGGCAGCCATTGGGGCCGGGGCAGATCTACAACAGTAACCGTGTGTTGCTGTGCAGTTGGCTGAGCCGTCTGGGGTGTGACGTGCTCGATGCAGGCATCTTGCCGGATGACCTGCCTGCCACCCGCCAGCGCCTGATTGAGTTGGGCGAGGTGGATCTGATTCTCTCCACCGGCGGCGTTTCGGTCGGTGAAGCTGACTTTCTGGGGGTTGCCCTGCGTGAAGAAGGTGAGCTGGCGCTGTGGAAGCTGGCGATCAAACCCGGTAAACCTTTGACCTGTGGCCACTACCGTGGCGTGCCGGTCATCGGGTTGCCGGGTAACCCGGCTTCGACGTTGGTGACGTTTGCCTTGTTGGCGCGCCCGTACCTGCTGCGCCGTCAAGGGGTGCAGGCGGTCGAGCCGCTGACCTTCCAGGTGCCAGCCGGTTTCGTCTGGGCCAAGCCGGGCAATCGTCGCGAGTACTTGCGCGGGCGTCTGGAGCAAGGCCATGCAGTCCTCTACAACAACCAGAGTTCCGGCGTGCTGCGTAGCGCCGCGTGGGCCGAAGGGCTGGTGGAAGTGCGTGAAGGCAGCACGCTGGCGCCAGGCGATGAGGTCGGGTTTATTCCGTTGAGCGAGGTGCTGGGCTAACCCCTGCGCCGTTACTGACGATCCGCGCGATGGCTGCACGTGATGCAGCCATCGCACGACTCAGGCAAACGGCCCGTCCCAATAGCGTTGGTACATGCCGAGTTTTTTCTTCCAGCGAGTGGGCAAGCGTCGCTCCTGCTGACCCAGTTTGTAAGCCCCCAGTTTGACCGCGTTACGCAGCAGCGAGCCGGGCCAGTCGAGCACGCGCCGGGGGCCCAAAAACGTCAGTTCGGATTTCACGTAGCGCAACCCTTCACCCCCGGCCCCGCCAAACGTCTGCCGGATCCACGGCTCGCGGGCCTGAAAAACGCCAATGTCAAAGTAGCGGCGAAACTCTTCCTTGAGCGAATAGTTGTGCGAGTGCCGACAGCACGCCAGGCCTTCGTACGCGACTTTCCAGCCAGCCAGCAACATTTTGGCGGCGACGTACATGTCCTCAGACAGGATCACATGGTTTGGAAAGCCACCCACGGCGATCAGCGCATCACGCCGATACGCGGAAAACGAGTTGGACATGAACGCGGTCTTGATCCCCAACTGCGCCGCATCGTCGAGGCTTTTGAGCTGCGAGGTGGGCGGATAGTTGAAGTGCCGCGCATGTTGCGCCAACGGCACGGCATCCAAATGCGCTAACTGCCGCCCGCACACCGCGCCCACAGACGGGTCGCTAAACGGGCGAACAAGCGCGGCCAGCGCGTCGGGGTCGTCCAGATAGGCATCCTGGGTCATGAACACGCACACATCGTAGTCCGGGTTGCGCTCGACCATCATCTGCCGCGTGCCGCCGTGGTTAAAGTCCTTGCTGTCGATGCGCTGCACGTTCGGGCAGCGCGCCTGCGCCAGCTCGAAGGTGCCGTCACGGGAGCTGGAGTCGACGATGAACGTGTCGAACTCGGCGTTCTGGCGCGCCAGTGAGTCCAGCAGGCGCTCCAGTTCCTGACGACCGTTGTAGGTCGGGATAATGCAGGCAACCCTGAGCAGCAAATTCATTGAACCTCCGGTTTGTCCGTGCCCCAAGGGCGTAACCACAGGGCCAATGCCAGCATCAGCAATGCGCCGAACGCAGTGCTCAGGCCCAGTTGTAGCCAGATGGACTGCAGTGGGTGCAGCAACAGGGCCGACACCAGCATCATGCCCAACCCGAGCAACCAATGGCTGCGCCACGGCACGTGGGCGAGCAGGTGTTGGCGGCGCATCAGCAGCAGTCCGGTGAGCACCACGCCTCCCACCGCTGCCAGGGCAATCCCGACCAAGCCAAAGAAAAACGGCAATACGGCCAACAGGACCGCGTTGAGCAGGCTGCCGATCAGTTCGCACGTCAGCGGCATGCGCGTGTCTCCAGCAGCGTAGGCATAGCGGGCGAGCAGTGCGTTCCACGCGCCAAACATCAAGGGCACCGAAAACCACGCCAGCAACTCAGGCAAGGGGCTGTCTGCCGCCTGGTTGGGCAGCAGCAGGTGCACCAGCGCTCCAGCGGCGCCAATCAGACCGGCCACGGCGGGCACGGTCAGCAAGGTGGCGCTGGCCAGCCCCTTGCGCAGCAGGCCCAGACGTTGCTCGCCCGAACTGCCACTCATCAGGCCCAGCAGCACTTGATTGAGGCTCATGAGGGCAATCAACGGCAGGTTGATCAGCTTGCGCGCCAGGTTGATCCACGTGACCGAACCTTCGCCCAGCAGCGAGGCGACCATCCGTTCCAGCAAAGCCAGCCCCTGACTGGCCAGGTTACTGCTCAACAACGGGCCGATGCGTTGCAGCAGCTCGCGGCTGGCACCGGGCGCGGACTCAATCTGCCAGGGTTTCCAGCCGTCGCGGTACAGCGTCAGCAGCATCACCGACGGCATCAGCACACTGCCCAATACGCAGGCGCTGGCCAGCCCTTCGGCGGTGGATTGGTGCTTCAAGAGCGCCAGGTACACCACCGGCGGCAGGTTAAACAGCAGCGATCCGAGGCCGGCCAGCACGAACCGTGAGCGGGCTTGCAAAGGGACGCAAAACAAACCGTGGAGCACAAAGCCCGGGGCGCACCACGCCAGAATGCGCAAGCTGTGGCTGGCCAGTTCGTAGCCCTGAGTGTCGAGGCCGGGGCCGATCAGGCGTACCCACAGCAGCGAACCCAAGCCGAGAATCCCGCTCAGCAGCAGTCCGCACAGCAGCAGGCGAGGGGCCAGCGCGCTGAGCCAGGCGCGTTGCGCCAGCGGTGAGCGTTGCTGATACAACGGCAAGGCGGCCGCGCTCAACAAACCTGCGGCCAGCGCCATGCGCAATGCTTCAGGCAGGAACATGGCCACTAAAAAGCCGTCACTGCGCCCGCCCGCGCCCCAGGCAGCCACCAGCAGCCACTCGCGGGCGAACCCCGCCGCGAGCCCGGTAAGGGTTGCCAGGGTCAGCCACAGGGTTGATCCGAACATGGCCCGGGCCTAGTGAAACAACGTGAACAGGCCTTTGCCGCCCACTTTGTAGTTCAGGTTGCGGCAGCGTTCGCCTTTGATCGTGGCGTCAGGGCCGCCGACGATGGCATACGGCGGAATCGGTTTGGACACCACGCAGTTGCCGCCTACCACCGCACCCTCTCCAATATCGGCACCAAAGGAGAGCAAGGCGCGGCTGGCAATCCAGGCGTAATCGCGGATGTACACGGGGCCGCCCACGGCCCAAAACTCGGGCGCTTGCACGTCGTGGCCGCCCGCAATAATCAGGACGTGGGAGGCGATGGTCACATGGTTGCCAATGATCAGGCCGCCCCGTGCGTCCAGCTGGCAATGCCAACCCACGGTGCTGTCGTCACCGATGCGCAAGCTGTCCACGCCGAGGATTTCGGTGTTGCGCCACACCGTTGACCCTTTGCCGATTTTCGCCCCGCCCGCGCGCAGCCACAGCAGGCGCAGGGTGTGGCTGGGGATTTTGCAGATCAGAATGTTGTAGGCCAGCTCCCACCAACGCAGCAGGCGGTCGCGCAAGGTCGGCCAGTTTTTGCCGTACAGCGGGATCAGCGCGCCTTTGAGTTCACGCCCCAGCAACGCATAAAACCGTCGGGCCAGCGGGTGTTCAATACGCGGCTCGATATTCAGGTAGCTGATGAAACACAAGGTATCGCCCTTGAGCGGTTGTTCGAAGCACACGTCATTGGCCAGCATCCAGTCGTAGGCGTCGGTCAGTTCTTCGAGGCTGACGCCCATTTTTTCGGCGTACTCGGGCAGGGCCTGACGCAGGTTTCGCGAGTGGAAAAGGCGGTGTTTCATGGGCGAACTCCTGAATAAGGCGGCGAGGCAGGGTGTTTAAGGCGCCGGGCTTCCTGCAGGCTCAAACCGAGCATCAGCCAGAACAACGCGATCAACACTTGAGTGAAGCTGAAATAGTGGTCGAACAGGCCACTGACCAGCGCGGCCAGCAGGCCGACGGTGGTGCCGAGCCAGATCGCATTGTCGGCAGTCAGCACAATGGGCTTGTGGACCGGGCGCACACTGCGCCACCAACTGGCGATGACGGCGATGAACAGCAGCATGCCGGGCAGGCCGAGTTTGTACATGAAGTTCAGGAACAGGTTGGAGATGCCCAGCAAACCGGTGCCCGCTACCCCGGCTTCGACCTTGAAACCGATGCCCAGCGGGAAGCTCGCGATGGCGTTGGGGAATGCCCGGTATTCATCCAGCCGCACACTGGTACTGCCGGAGTCGGACGTAGAAAAGATGGCGGCCAGACGTTCTTGCAACGGCGGGTACACCAGCAACAGCACCACCACAGCGGCAGCCGCAGCCAGCAGCATGCGCCCGGTGTAGGGCACGCGTTGGCTGGCGCACCAGATCAGTACCACCATCATGCTAATCAAGGCCCCGCGCGAACCGGTCATGGCCAGTGCCAGCACCCCCAGCAGGCCGACACTGAGCCCAAGCGCTCTGAGCCAGCCGCGTCGGGTATAACCGAAGCACAGGGCCAGCGGCACGAGCAAGGCCATGGCGCCGCCCGTCACGTTGGGGTGCATCCACGGCGAACTCATGCGGGTGGTAAAGGACTGCAAACGGTCGTCGAGCATGCTCACGCCGCCATAGCCCAAGTGCCCGAGGATTGAGGTAATGCCGCTGGCAGAACGGTCCCGCAGGTACACCGGGATCGACAGCAGCAACAGCAATAACGTGCCGAGCAGCAGCGCGATAACCATCTGCTCACGTGCTTTGGGCGTATCGAGCAGGCGCGGCACTAAAAACAGTACGGACAAGTTCAACAGCCAGCGCACCCAGTTCACCGGGCCGTTGCCTTCGGCAGTGACCATCCACTGGCCGACCACAAACGGCACGGCACTGAACACCATCAACCCCAGCACCCAGCGTTCGGTGCGCAAGAGTGGGGGGGCGGGTCGCAGGTTGTTGAGGATTTTTTGCACCAGCACGCTGCCCCATACCAGCAGGATCAAAAGCTCCGACACGGTGGTGCGAAAGCCGATATTGATCGTCGTGTAGGGCAGGAAAGTCGCGAGCACGCCGAACAGCAAAAGCCCCCACAGGGGATGGCGCAGCACCGTTACCACTCCGGCGACGCCCACCATCAGGACGATCACAGTGAGCGGCGCAAGCACCCAGGCCATAAGCCCGAATAACAGACTGAACAGCAACGCGAGCGGAAGTGCCAAGGGCATTATCGAAGCTCCTCCAACAGCGTATTGAAGCGCTGGCGATACGCTTCGTCAGCGTAACGGGTTGCCCAGCTCTTCATTTGCCCGGCGTCTTCCGGGCCCTGATTGGCCAAGGTCACCATCAACGCGGTGAGGGCTTGTGTGTCGGTTGGGGAGAAGCGTGGGCTCTGGGCCGGGGTGATCTCATCCAGCGCTGAACCGCTGGCCACGGCCACCGAGGTGCCCACACTCAGCGCCTCGATGACTGGCAGGCCAAAACCCTCGGCATATGAGGGCTGCCACAGGCGTTCGGCGTGCTGATAAACCGCGTGCAATTGAGCGTCTGTCAGGTCGCTTAAAAAATGCAGGCCGGCTAATTGCTGCAAGGGCTCAGGCAGGTGTTCCCGGGCGCCCACCAGTACCAGCTCCGGCACCTGTTCCGAGCGTTGACGCGCCGCCTGCCAGGCACTGACCAGCCAGGGGATATTTTTGCGCGGTTCGCGGGTGCCCACCGCCAACCAATAACGCGCGGGCAGGTCAAGGTCGCTGATGTCCGCCGGTTCACCGACAAAGCCGCTGACCAGATTCGGCAGCACCCTCACTTTGTCTTTGGCCTCGGGGAAGAGCTTCACCACCTCGTCCGCCGTGTATTGCGAGGGCGTCCAGATGCGGTCCGCGACCTTGATCGAGTGCCCGATCGAGAGTTTGTCGCTGGTGCGATACACCTTTTCTTTGAGGCGCGAGCCGTGGTGGTTGATGTGGGTCAGCTGGAACACGTCGTGCAGTTGCAGCACATAGCGCATGCCGGAGGGTTTGGCGCCCAGGGGCAAGCCCATGTTGAAGTTGCAGATGTGAATTTCAATACCGGCCTCACGCAGGGCGCCGGGCAGGAAGCCGCCTTCGAAGCGAATGCGGCCGGGCAGGCGGTGCACGCTTTGCAGCGGCGCACCCCAGCGCGGGCAATGCACGCGGCGGCGCAGCGGATGGTCCTCCGGCGCGACGCCGAACAACTGCAACTGCACATCGGGGTGCGCCCGCAATGCCGCTTCCAGTGCCAGCGTCTGACGTCCAATGCCACTGTTGCCATAGCCCGCAGCGGGGCGGTAATCCAGACCTATGCGCATACGCTGACTTCTTCTTTTAAGGAGGGAAGGCGGGTGTAAACCTGTTCCAGCTGGGCCGCCGCCACCGACCAGTCATGCTCGGCCTTGACGTAGGCGCGTCCGGTCTCACCGATGTGTTGCAACAGGGCGGGGTCGCTCAATGCCGTGTTCAGCAGCTGTGCCAGTTCTAGCGGGTGTTCGCTGCCCAGGTAGTGCTCGCCGTTACTGACGTTCAGCCCTGAGCGGCCTTGGGCAGTGGTGACCACTGGCAAGCCTGCGGCCATGGCTTCGAGCACTTTGAGCTTGGAGCCGCCGCCCTGACGCAACGGGGCAAAAAACACGGCGGCCTGACGCTGCAAGTCGCGTAAATCCGGCACGAAGCCTTGCCATTCAATGCGCGGGTCGGTCCAGCGCTGGCGCCAGTGATCCGGCAGGCCAAAGCCGCAGATGGCAAAACGCACGTGGGGATTGAGCGCCCATAACTCGGGCAGGATGCTGTCCAGCGCCCATTCCACGGCATCGACGTTGGGGTGGTATTCGTAATTGCCGACAAACAGTAAACGTTGGCTGTGCAGGTCGGGCTGTACCTGAGCGTAATGCCCGCTGTCGACGCCGTTGACCACCACCGACACCGGCGTGTCCGTCAGTTGGCGCATGGCACGCGCGTCCTGCTCGGTGACAGCAATCAGCTCCTTGGCCAGCCCGAACACGCGTTTTTCCCAGCGCCGATAGCGCCACTGGTCATAGGACGTAAAGGGTTTGAGCCAACCCGGCAAGCGATCATAGCTGGCGGCGCCAAGGGCTGATTCGAGGTTGTGCTCGGTGAGGATGAAGTCGCGCCCGGCGGCGCTCAGTGCCCGCTCGAACGGCTGAAAACTGTAACTGTGTTCGATCTGGATCACGTCCCACGGCTCTTGCAGGAGTTGCCCTATTTGCTGTTCCAGCGGGGCCGTCACGCCGTTGATGCCGGCCAGCATCGGGTAGGGCGCCAAGGCCACGGCCAGAAGGGTCTTAAGGCTGCGCAAAGGGCGGCGGCGGAGCACGATCAAACGGTCGAGAAACGGCTCAAGCGCTGCCCGGGTGGCGGCGTCGAGGGCTGTTTTTGACTGCACCAGCAGGGTGATTCGATGCCCGCGCGCGGCCAGGCTGCGCAGCAAATGGTATTGGCGGGTCTTGCCGCCACTGGTGGTTGGCCAGGGCAGATAGGGCAACGTCCAGAGTATTTTCATGGCGTCCATACCAACAGTTGCAAACTGGATTTAAGCGGCACGGTGATCGCCGCCGCATCGTTTAGCGGGGTTTCAGTACCGGAGAGCGGGTTGTAGAGGGTGGCCTGAGTCACGCCTGGCAACTGCACCTGATTGCCGCTGGCGCTCCAGAACATCCATAAGCGTTTACCGTCGCTGCGGGTCCAGCCAATGCTGTACAGGTCGTTTGGCGCACCGTCGACAACGGGGGGGTCGGCCGGGTCGAGGCGCGGGCCGGTGACCTTGAACACATGCTGCAACGCTACGTATACGGGCTTGGGATTGCCCTGCAGGTCCAGCAAGCCGTAGTACTGGTCGCGCGGCGTGGCGCGGCTGTCGAGGTCGCTGAGGTTGAACAGGAAGATGCGCTGAAAATCCATCGCACTCATCAGCGCTAGCCGACGCAGGGTGAAATCCGCCTGCCCGTCGACGCCGATCAGCAGTTGCATTTCCTGTGGGCCGTTGTAGCTCGACCAGCCCCATTCCGTGGCCCACACCTGGTCAATGCCTTTGGCGTGCAAGGCGTTGTTGAGGAAATTGGAACGGGTCAGAAAGTCGTTGTCGGCGGGGTTGTCGCCCTCCGGGTACTGCGAATACGGGTGGTATGCGGTGATCAGGTGTTGCTCGGCCAAGCCCTGCTCCAGCATTTTTTCCAGCATCAGGCCCGGTTGCTTGGGCATTTGGCTGTAATACGCCATCCCGGCCGTGGCGATGGGGTGCTCTGGCAACGCGGCGCGAATCGCCCTGACGGTGGTGGTCAGCAGGCGGTAGTACTCGGCAGGATCGGCCTGGGGCAGCCACATGATGTTGGGCTCGTTCCACACCTGCCATACGTTCACTTGCGGGTAACGCTGGGCCAGCATCAGCATGCGTTGGGCAAAGACTGAAAAATCCTTGGGCGGATAAAGGTCAGTGGTCGGTTCGCCGGGGGGCACGCTGCTGGCGAACGGCGCAGAACCCACCAGATAGGCCAGGGTCTTGAAATGATGCGCGCTGATGGCCTGCATCACGCCATCGAGCGGCGCCAGTTGCAGGTTGTTTTCTTCGGGCTCGATCATCGCCCAGTGAATGGTCAGGCGCACCCAGTCCAGCCCCAGCGCATCGAGGCGCTGCATTTGTTTTTCATACACCGGCTGCGGGAAGTACTGGAACTGCGCGTTAACCCCCAAAAAGTCCTTCCATACCACCGGGCGCGGGGCGCGTAACGTTGTGCCCTCGGCTTCGGCGGGCGGGCTCCATGGCAGCAGGCTGACCCCGATAACCACGATCAGCAGTGCGGGGAGCCAGAACACAGGTTTACGCCACATGGGTGCGCCCCCAGCAGGCGGATTTGAACATCTGGTGAAAGCGCTCGGCGGTGTTGCTCCAGACGCGTTCATTGCCGATCTGTTGGGCGTGCTCGGCCCAGCGAACAGCCATCATCGGGTCGGCACACAAATGGCCCAACTCGGCGGCCAGCGCGGCCACATTGCCTTGGGGGTAAATCACCCCGTTACCATGATCGACCTCCTCGGCAAATGAACGCGCATCCGACGTAATCACCCCGCGCCCACAAGCCGCGGCCCATGACAGCGCCCCGCTGGTGCCGCGCAACTGGCCCAACAACTTGAGTTTGCTCGACTCGCGGTAGGGCAGGACCATCACGTGGTGCGCCTGAATGACCGTGGCGATGTCGCTGGCTGGCAGGTCAAGGCGCCACGCGATGCTCTTCTCCAGCCCCAATTGCTCAATGCGTTGACGCAGCAGGTGCAGGTAGCTGCCGCCGGATTCGAAGGCCATTTCCGGTTCGCTGCCCCCGGCCAGTGTCAGGGTCAGTTGCTGCTTGAGTTCGGGCTTGTGCATGAAAGCCATGGCCAGGGCTTCGAGCAAATCCTCGATGCCTTTGCCGCGATAAATAAAGCCGAAATACAACAGCTTCACCGGGTTGAGATCAGGCAGCGGCGCAGGCGGAATCAGTAAGTTGCCATGGGGGATGACCACCATTTGCTCGTTATGCAGGCCCATGCGCTGTTTCAGGCAGTCGCTGCCTGACTGCGTGAGGGTGACCAGGCGCGTCAGGCTGCGGGCCAGTTGTCGTTCTTCATACAGGCACAAAGGGTCGGCCAGCACGGTCGCCAGTTGCGGCAACGGCGAAGGCAGGCGGCTGGCCAGTGACAACGGCCAGGGCAGCCGGGCGCGGCGCCAGACCAGCCGCTCCGGGTCGTGCACCGTGGCGGTCAGGGGCAGTTTCGGGAACCGTTCGCGCAAGGCATGCAGGGCGTGGAACTCTGCCAGACGCCCGCCACCCAGTTCGGCGTGCACCAGATCAATGCCGCGCCAGTCCGTGCTGGCCACCCGTTGCAGCGCGCGTTCGGGATCGTTGCCGATGCCAGCCAGCGGCGTACTGACTTCAATGCCTTGACTCTGCAGGGCGGCCTTGAGGTGCCCTGCGTAGTCGGCGATACCGTTTTGTTCAGGCGCCAGGGGCGCTAGCAGGGCGATGTGCATCAGGCTTTACCCCGAATCCGCGCCAGGAAGTTCAACACCTTCTCGGGGATGTCGAAACGACGGCGGTTAATGATGATGCCATCCACCCGCTTGAACGCTGTGTTCAAGGTGTTGAGCGCGGTTTGCAGGATCGGCACAGTGGTTTTTTCAGCCTCGACGATCAGGCAGATCAAATCGGCCTGACGCAAGATCACGAAGGCTTCCTGATTGGAGAAGAACCCGGAAGCGTTCAACAGCAAGATTTCTCCCGGCGCCGCAGGGCCGGTACCCTCGACCCGCACCTGATGGCCGCGCTCTTCCAGCAGCTTGCGCAGGTGCTCGATGACGAAACTCACGCCTTCGCCCCTGCGCGCAGAGGTCAGGCCAATGCTCAACCCGCGTTCGGCCACTTGTTCCAGCGGCAGCACCCCATACAGCCGGTACATGCTGGCGATAAAGGCGCTGCGCCGCTGGGGCTGGTTATCGCTAAGGTCTTGCAGGCTGGTCCAGACCTTGACCCCAAAGCGTTCTTCGATGTGGTCGCCGTCGTGGATGCGTTGGTCCAGCAGGTAGAAGAAATACAGCGCCAACAGCCCGACTGCGAGGCTGATCGGAAGGGCTAGAAACAGCATCAGCAAGCTTTTCGGGAACACGCGATTGGGGTTGAGCGTGGCTTGCTCGATCACCGCGATGTTACTGATGCGGCTCTTGTCCAGTTCACGGTCAATACGCGCTTTTTCAGTACTGTCGCTGTACAGGGCAAAGCTTTTTTCGGCGGCGGCCAACTCACGTTGCAAACGTGACAGTTCAGGCTCAAGGGCCAGCGCCTCGCGGCGATCTTGCTCAAGTTTTTCCAGTTGTACTTTTTGCTGGGCAGCCTGGGTTTTGAGACGACTGAGGCTGGCCTGCTGATCAGCGAAGCTGTTTTGCAAGCGCGTGTACACCGGGTTGGGCGCAAGGTTTTCACTGCGTTGCACCACGGACTTCTCGCTGTTGAGCAGCGCTTGCAGGTTGGCGATGGCCGCGTCCAGCGCTTTGACCGGCGGCGCGGTTTCTTTGAAGGTGCGGGTCATTTCCTGACGTTCGATCAGTTTGGCGTTGATACGTTGTGCCAAATCCTGGCGGTCCGGGTTAATGCTGATTTGCCGCCCGATGCTGATCTCTTTTTTCATGCTGTTGAGCTGCGCCTGAATCGTGTCCAGGCCGCTCTGGGTCGAGGCCACCGCGCGGGTAGTGTTGAGGTGCTCGCCCTTCAGGTTGTTGAGGTTGCGGGCAATGTCGCTCAGGCGTTCGTCGATGCTGACGGCGCCCAACTGGTTGAGGATTTTTTCGATCTGGCGCTGGTAGTCGAGGATCCGCGCCTGAGTGGCGGCCGCTTCGGTTTCATAAAAGCCGTAGAGGCTCTTGCGGCCCATGGTCGAGGTGCGTTCCTGCTCGTATTGGTCGATCCACGATTTGACCACCTGCTGGGCCACTTCAGGGTCATTCCAGGTAAAGCTCACTTCCATCACCGATGAGCCGGGGGCATGGGTGACGCTGAAATTTTTGCTCAACTGATCGGCCAGGCGCTCAACCGGGGTTTGTTTCTCCACCAACCCGAGCATTTGCAGGAACCCGCGACCGATGTCCACCAACCCTTGCACGGTGGCTTTGAGCGTATTTTTGAGGGTCGCAACGACCCCGGTGGGTTGTGGTTGACGCGACAGGTCGTCGAGGTATTTCTCGGCCACCATGCGCACGATCGGGCGCCCGGTGAGGATGCGTTCTTCGTCAATGATCGGATCGCGCATGGCACTGGGGATCACAACGGCCTGGCGATCGGCAATTTCGATCGGCAGGGTGCTGGTGTCGCGGCCGGGTTTGACCAGCAGCAAAGCGGTGGACTCAAAGCGGTTGGGCAGCAAAAAGGCGCCCAGCACAATGATGATGAAGGTCACCAGCACGGTGATTTTGACTTCGCGCTTGAAGATGAAGAACAGGCGCAATAAATCGCGGAAGGAACGGATATTGATCATGTCTGCAGTCCTTTGGCGATTAGTTATTGTCGTTTTTACGCAGTTCGTAGGACGCCCCAATGCCAATTGATTTGGTAAACGGAATCAATTGGTTGAGGTAAAGATCGACCCACTCGATGCCATTGCCCACGGAGGACTTGGGCACAAACACAACGTCGCCGCGCTGCAGCAAAACAGGTGCCTGCTGACTGTTGCCCCGCGCGATGGAGTTTTTGTAATCGAAGAAATACGTGTTGTAGCGCCCGTCGTCTTCCTGACGCAGCAGCGCCACGTTGTTGCTGTCGCCCACCGGCAACACGCCCCCGGCACCGACGATGGCCTGTTCCAGCGTGGTGGCGATGTTGACTTGCAGGGTGGCCGGGTTTTGCACCGCGCCGCCCACATAAACGGTGTTGCTCGGGGTTTGCGAGAAGTTGATGGTCAGTGACGGGTCTTGATAGACGTGGGTCAGTTTCTTTTCCAGCACGGCCGTCAGTTGGTCGGGGGTCATGCCCGCCGCCTTGACGCTGCCAATATAGGGATAAGAAAACGTGCCGTCGGTGCGCACATTGAACAAGGTCAATTCGTAGATCGAGTTGGCGGTAAACGCCGAAATCGACGGCGCTTCACCGGTGTTGCGCACAATGCGCAGGGTGTCGCCGGCGCGTATGCGTTCAAGGGGGAGGAGTTTTCCGGCCAGGGCCTGTCCGGCGCGGTGGCCTTCACGCAAAACAGCATCGTCCGGCAGCGTCACTTTGGACGGCAAACCGCACGCACTCAGCAAAACAACACTCAACAGCAACAGGATTTTTTTCATTATTCGCGCTTCCTGGCATGCAGGGTCACAGCCCTCTTGCGGGGCTGGGACAAATGGAAAACGGTGTTTAATGCGTGCTGGCATCGACCGGGACGCGCCCGTATATGTCAGTAAAGCGTACGATGTCGTCCTCTCCCAAGTACTCGCCGCTTTGCACTTCGATCATCACCAGATCAACCACCCCGGGGTTGAGCAGGCGATGGGTTTTACCGGGTTTGATAAATGTGGATTCGTTGGTGTCGAGCAGAAACTCGTCGTCGCCATTGGTGACCCTGGCCATGCCGCTGACCACGATCCAGTGTTCACTGCGGTGGTGGTGCATTTGCAGGGACAAGGTGCCCTGCGGCTTGACCACGATGCGTTTGATTTTGAAGCGGCGTCCCTCTTCGAGCACGGTGTAGGTGCCCCACGGGCGGGTCACCGTGCGGTGCAGGCGATACGCGTCATGGCCCTGAAGCTTGAGGGTCTGGGCGATGTATTTGACGTCCTGACTGCGGCTGGCGTCAGCGATCAGCAGGGCGTCCGGGGTGTCGATGATGATCAGGTTATTGAGCCCGACCCCGCCCACCAGACGCTTGGGCGAATCGATGTAGCAGTTGTGTACGTCATGCAGCACGTTTTCGCCGTTGCACTGATTGCCATTGGCGTCTGCCGGGCTGAGTTCGCGCACCGCCTCCCATGAGCCGATGTCACTCCAGCCCAGATTGCAGGGGACCACGGCGACTTTCTTCGAGCGTTCCATCAACGCATAGTCGATGGAGATGTCCGGGACCTGGGCGAAGGTGCTGCTGTCCAGTTCGAGATGGATTTCCTGTTTGCCCTGAAACACCTGGCTGTGTTCCAGGCAGTGGCTGACCGCCGTCAGCACGTGCGGGGCGTAGGCTTTGAACTCGCGCAGCACGCTGTCCACGCGCATGCAGAACATGCCGCCATTCCACAGGTGCAGGCCGCCGTCCAGATACTGTTGCGCGGTGGTGGCATCGGGTTTTTCCACAAAGCGCGCGACTTCATAGGCGTCACTGTTCAGCGCGGGGCCTTTCTCGATGTAACCGAACCCGGTTTCCGCCTTGGTCGGCAGAATGCCAAAGGTCACCAGCCAGCCCTCATCGGCCAATTGGCGCGCACTGTCCACCGCGTTGGCGAAGGCGTCGATGTCGCGGATCAGGTGATCGGCGGGGAGCACCAACAGCTGAGCGTCTTGGCCATAACGTTGCGCCACGTGCAGGGCCGCCGCGGCAATCGCGGGCGCGGTGTTACGGCCAAAGGGTTCGAGGATGAAATCCAGCTCGACCCCGCCTTTGTTCATGTGCCGGTAGTCGTCGAGGGTGCGGAAAAACACCTCGCGGTTGGTCACGGTCAGCACTTGCCCCGCATCGCGCAAGCCGCAGGCACGGCGGAAGGTCTTTTGCAGCAGGCTTTCACCGTCGGGCAAACGCATGAACGGTTTGGGCATGGCCTCGCGCGAAACAGGCCACAGTCGCGTACCGGCGCCGCCGGCGATTATGCAAGGAATGAGTAGGCTCATTCAGAACGCCTCTTTAGTCAGGAGCACCGCCGGAACTGTGCGGAACAGGATGTACAGGTCGAACCAGACCGACCAGTTTTCGATGTATTCGAGGTCGAACTCGACACGTTTTTCGATCTTTTCCAGGGTGTCTGTTTCGCCCCGGTAACCATTGATTTGCGCCCAGCCCGTAATGCCGGGCTTGACCCGATGACGCGAGGTGTATTCCTGCACCGCTTCTTCGAACAGAATGCCTGCGGCCTTGGTTGCCGTGGCATGCGGGCGCGGGCCGACCATGGACATGCTGCCGGCGAAAACGTTGAACAATTGCGGGAGTTCATCAAGGCTGGTCTTGCGGATAAAACGCCCGACGCGGGTGACACGCGGATCGCCCCGGGTCGTTTGCTTGTCGGCGGTGAAGTCTGACTGGTTCTGGTACATCGAGCGAAACTTGAATACTTCGATCAACCGGTTATTGTAGCCATAACGCTTTTGCCGGAACAGCACCGGCCCCGGCGAGTCGAGCTTGATCGCCAGTGCCACCAGCAGCATCACCGGGGACAGTACGATCAGTGCGAGGCTCGACAGCACCATGTCTTCAATGCGTTTGAACACGGGCGACCATCCGCGTAAAGGCACTTCGGAGGCGTTGAACATCGGCAGGTTGGCCACTTCACTGATGCGATTGTGGGCATGGCGAAAGGCAATCATGTCGGGCACCAGCAGTACGTTCACCGGGAATTTGCGCAGGTTGCGAATGATGTAGTCCAGGCGGTTTTCCGCCGACCACGGCAGCGCCACCAGAATCTGCGTGACGCGCTCTTCGCGGATCATTTTTTCCAGGTCCTGGGTATTGCCGAGCACAGGCAGGTGAGCCACGGTGTCGGGCAGGCGTGCCATCCGGTCATCAATGAAACCGATCACGCCGGAGCGGATGTCTTGATGCTGGGCCAGGTATTCGGCCAGGCGTACACCGTTTTCGGTGGCGCCCAAAATGACTGCTTGTTGCAGAAAGATCCCGCGGCTCATCAGGCGCTTGAACAGGGTCAGCAAAATCATCCGCTCGACACCAAACAACAGCAGGCTGCCGAGGTACCAGACCAGTAATTCGGCGTTGCTGATGTAGTTGAACAAGTCCAGCGCGCGGTGCATGAACAGCAACAGGCAAAACGCCGCCGACCAGGCGAACAGGGTGAGTTGCAGGCGCCAGCGGTTGCTGAAGATGTTTTCGGCATAGACCCCCAGTGCCTGGAAAAACAGCACGCTGACCACCCCGAAAAATATCAGTACGGCGAAGTAACTGTTGGTGGTTTCCGGGTGTTGTTCGCGCAAATAAAACAGCAGCAACAAACCGGGCAGGATGGCGGTAATGCCGTGTACCACGCGGATGGCGAACAAGAAGTACTCGACCATGCTCGGGCGGGTAAGGGACAAGCTGTCAACGGGCTGCAAGCGCATAAGGATCCCTTCTTAATCGCTACCCCTGGAAAAGGCGCGGACTGCAAAGCAATGTCGTTCATCCATGCTGCTTAACGCCAAATGACGGCTAGATACGGAAGTCGCCATAGAGGGTTTTATGACTATTTATTTGGCGTTCTGCGTCTGACACTGCAGTGTAGACGCGATATTTTTTTGTGTGCTTGATTGGGTGCAGGCCCGTGTTTTCGGGCTGTTAGCAGCCTCTGTGCGGGTTTGCTTTGCTAATGGTCTGTAGTAAAGGACATGAAACAGGTTGTTGCGAATCGAATTTTTGGATCCGCTTTCCGGCTGCGTTTTGGGCCCGATGGATCGGGCTTGAAGCAGCAAAAAAAAACAACAGGCCATTTTCATTTGGCTGTTGTCCAACACCCAGACTCACTGTTTGAGGGACGATGAATGAGCGCAGCAAAGGCCTTTTTAATCTTGCATGGCAAGCAGGCACTCAATGAAGACGTGCGTGCTGCGGTTGAACACCAGCGGACGCAGGGCTGGGACCTTGCGGTGCGGCTCACGTGGGAAGCCGGGGATGCGCAGCGTTTGGTGCATGAAGCGCTGGCCGCCGGTTACACCCACCTGATCGCCGGGGGCGGAGACGGCACCCTGCGTGATATTGCCGAGGCCATGGCTCAGGCGGATGCCCGGGCCAGTCTGGTGTTGCTGCCTTTGGGCACCGCCAACGACTTCGCGCGGGCCGCTGGCGTACCACTGGACCCGGCCCAAGCACTGGCGCTGCTCGATGCCCCGGCCTGCAGCATTGACTTGGGCGATGCTGACGGCGAGCTGTTTTTGAACATGGCCACGGGCGGCTTTGGCAGTCAGGTGACGGCCAACACGTCAGAGGACTTGAAAAAGGTTTTGGGCGGAGCAGCGTACCTGTTTACCGGTCTGACGCGTTTCAGTGAGTTGCACGCCGCCTATGCTGAGTTGCAGGGCCCCGATTTTCACTGGAAAGGCGATCTGCTGGCGTTGGGCATTGGCAACGGCCGTCAGGCCGGGGGCGGGCATGAATTGTGTCCGTCGGCGGTGGCCGATGACGGGCTGCTGGACATCAGCATCCTGCCTGCGCCGCAAGAAGTGGTTGGCACCCTCAAGGGCCTGATGGAAGGTGGCTGGGGCATGGACAACCTGTTTGTGCGCGCGCGCCTGCCCTGGGTGGAAATCAAGTCCGCGCAAGGGCTGTCCATTAACCTCGACGGTGAGCCGATGGCGCAGGAAGCGAGCCGATTCTCTGTGCGCAAGGGCGTTTTGCAGGTGCATTTGCCCGAAGGCTCACCGCTGGTCAGTCGTCAAGGCTGATGATTTGCTCGCGCACAGCAAACAGCACAAGCCCGGCAACGTCATGGATGTGCAGGCGCTTCATGACCTGAGCGCGATGGGTTTCGACGGTTTTGATGCTCAGGCCGAGCCCGCACGCAATTTCGCGGGTGGACTTGCCGCGCACGATCAGGCGCAGGATCTCCAGTTGGCGTTCGGTCAAGTTGTGCTGCCTGGCCTGCGTCGTGCAGGGGGCTGGGCCGCGGTTGAGCGCCTGATTGATCACGGTATGGGCGATGGCCGGGCTCAGGTAACGCTCGTTGTTGCGCAGTGCGCCCAAGGCCTGTTCCAGCTCCACGGCGCTGGTGTCCTTGAGCAAGTAGCCGTGGGCGCCGCTTTCGAGGGTTTGCATGATCAGGGACGGGTCGGTGTGCATCGACAGGATCAGCACTTTGCAGCGCGGCATAACCGCTTTGAGCTGACGCAAGGCTTCCAGGCCGCCGGTATGGCGCATCGACAAGTCCAGCAGAATGATGTCCGGTTGAAGTCGTTCGGCCGCCTCAACCAACTGCCCGCCATCTTCAACTTCGCCAATCACCGCGTAGCCCGGCAAGTCATTGACCAGTGCCTTGACCCCGGCCCGAATCAACAGGTGGTCATCCACCAGCAGCAGATTGCACGTCATGAGGTTTGGCCCAACTGTGCACGTGGATGAGTGCGCTGGGGCCAGGGCAACAGGACTTCGGTATGCGTCCCGGTGCCGGGTTCACTGATGACGCTGATGCTGCCATTCAACTGCTCGACCCGCTCAAGCATACCGGCCATGCCCCGTTGCCCGGCCTGTCTAGGGTCGCTGGCGGGGACGAAGCCGACGCCATCATCGCGAACGCTCAAATGCAGGCCGTCCGCCTGGCGCCGCAGTTGCACCAGCAGGTTGCTGGCCCTGGCATGACGCAGCACATTGGTGACG
Source organism: Pseudomonas sp. WS 5071 (assembly GCF_012985765.1). NCBI lineage: Bacteria > Pseudomonadati > Pseudomonadota > Gammaproteobacteria > Pseudomonadales > Pseudomonadaceae > Pseudomonas > Pseudomonas sp. WS 5071. The sequence goes on from NZ_JAAQWY010000025.1 coordinate 35,896, forward strand.
GACTCCTGGGTGACGCGAAAGATAACCACGGCCATGTCTTCCTGAATATCGCCCAAACGCGGGTGGCACTCGAAGGTCCAGCGAAGCGATGCGTTTTCGAGGGTTTTCATCAAGTGTGCCCGCAGGCTGACGTCGAGGCCGAGGCTGGCAATTTGCGTTGGGTTAAACGCGGCTGAAACATCGCGCACCTTGGCCAGGGTTTCTTCAAGCAACGTGCACAGGCTCAGGCAGTGCGCCTGCAAGTCTTCGGGTGCGCGGCGTTGCAGCCAACGGGTTTGCAGGGTGGCAGCTGTCAGCAGTTGGCCAATGTCATCATGCAGTTCGCGGCTCAAGTGTTGGCGTTCGCTTTCCTGTACCTCAATCATGCGGGCCGCCAGTTCCTTGGGTTGCAGTGTGATGGCGTTGCGCGAGTCCCGGTGAAGCCACCAGATGCTGGCCAGGGTGGTCAGGTCGAGCAGCATTAAAACGGTGGGCAAGGAGTCGCACGCCCAGTAGGCGACGATGCTTGAGAGTGCAGAGCAAAGACAAAGCGCTGCCGTCAGCCGGCGAGCGGTTTTACCCGTAGGGTACAAAGGCTTGAATGACTTGAGGCTGGCGTGCATAGCGTGTGGAGCCAAAGGTGTTCGCTGAAGGACCTGGCAGGTGGCTGGCAGGTAAAGAGTTAACGGGATCAACGTTCATGGCTGATGCCAAGCCTGAACGGATTTACACACAGGCGTTCGGCTTAACGATCGGCGCGCATGGTATCACTTCATTTAAAGCGGGTCGCCTTTGACATGGGTTAAATGGCATTTTGCACAGCATGGTTAGTTGCGCATTACAGGTTTTGCCTGTGCGCTTAAATAGGAAATAAGTCGATAGCTTAGTTGGCCCTTAGATGCAAACGCCTGAACCGCGCTGACAGTCTGATATCAGAATTAACTTACAGGATAGTCGACATGTAATGTATTCACGGCGCAGGACGTTTTAATGCGTCATTGAAGACGTGGACCGGGATAAGGCATCGGGGATGCGAGGCTAACCGAGTGGCGGCGGGGCCGTTCGCATGGCTTCGACCTGTTCGGTGAACGACGTGATCAGCATCTCTTGCTCACTGTCATCGAGGCTCAGTTGGCCTGTAGAGGGGTCTATCAGTTCAACCTGCCATGCCAGCAGGCTAAAGCAGTCTTTGAGGATTTCAACCGCTTGGTCGTGCAGGGTACCCAGGTTTCTTGCCTGCCTGAGCAGGGTGCGCAGGGTTCGGCAAAAGCCCGCAATGGGGGCAATGGTCAATGCTTTGGCACGCTTCTCCAGCCTGGAGAGGGTATTGACCATGCAGTCGATCGCGTCCTCGTCATTGTGAATCAATCGCAAGTGGGTCAGGCATTCTTCTGCGGTGGTCAATAACACCTGGGCTTCGATTAAAAAGTCGGCTAGCGCTAATGGCCGGTCATTGCCATTGAACATGCTTATTCTCACTCTTCTGGAACGCCTTTTAAGTAATGTCCGGGCTCATCGTGCAAAAGCCCTCAATGAGCATGGCAACTGGATCAGCGTTTTGGGTGACTTTAAGTGCAACTTTTTGGGTGTGAGTAATGGGTGCGTTCACATAGAAAGTTTTAAAGCGTTGTGTGCAGATATGTAAAACCCGGCACAAGACAGCGCTGTTTCAGTAATAAAAAGTTCCTGCGGTGATTCATATAATGCGAAGGGGGTCACAATAATGGCAATCGAATAGCACGAATATCAGGTCGCTCCTGAGCACTGCTCAGGGAATCCCTTAGAGAGAGGCAAGGGGGAGAGTTGCGAGGGGAGGTCGGACGAAAGACGAAACCGATAATGGCACTGGATGATGTTAAAGTGCCACCACTTTTATGAGGCAGATTTTCGCAGGGGGTCAAGCTCGCGTTTTTTCTGCCGATAACGCTAGACATTCAGTACCCACGCCCAGGAGTTATTCATGGCCGGCATTCTCGACGCGGTAGACCAGCGCACCCAGTTGGTCGGTGAAAACCGACTGGAAATTCTCATGTTCCGTCTGGCGGGTCGGCAGCTGTTCGCGATCAACGTGTTCAAGGTGCAAGAGGTTCTGCAATTACCCAAATTGACCTTGATGCCGCAGCGACACCCGTTTGTGTGTGGTGTGGTGAATCTGCGTGGCCAGACCCTGCCAGTGATTGACTTGTCGCAGGCCATCGGCATGCGCCCTCTGGTGCCTGGCCCTGACAGTACGATCATCGTGACCGAGTACAACCGTTCGGTTCAGGCATTTCTGGTGGGCGGAGTTGACCGCATCGTCAACATGAACTGGGAAGCCATATTGCCCCCGCCCACCAGCGCCGGTCGCCAGCATTACTTAACGGCCATCAGTAAGGTCGATGAGCAACTGGTCGAGATCATTGACGTTGAGAAAGTGCTGGCGGAGATCGTGCCGTACAGCGCCAAGGTCTCGCGCGAGAAGCTCGAAGACCCGATCCTGGAGCATGCGCGTGGCCGGGAAGTGCTGTTGGTCGATGACTCGAAAGTCGCCCTGTCTCAACTGCGCGAAACCCTTTCGCAGTTGGGGGTCAAGATGCACGTGGCCAGCGATGGCCTCAAGGCACTGAACATGCTCAAGGGGTGGGCAGACGCCGGGCAGGTCATGACCGACAAACTGTTGATGATCTTTACCGATGCCGAAATGCCCGAGATGGATGGTTATCGCCTGACCACCGAAATTCGTAACGATCCGCGCCTGCGGGGGCTGTACGTGGTGCTCCACACCTCGCTGTCGGGCAGCTTCAACGAATCCATGGTCAAGAAGGTTGGCTGTGACAATTTCCTGTCCAAATTCCAGCCGGACAAACTGGTGGATGTGGTGCGCCAGCGCCTGATGCTGGATCAAGTACCCGCCTGATTCTTTGCACGCGGGATCGGCTCGTATACTGTGGCGTTTTTAATCCGCAGGGAGCTGATCCATGCTGCATCTAAGTTCGATTTACCGATTCCCGCTCAAGTCCGGGAAAGGCGAAAGCTTGTCTCAGGTGCGCCTGGACAAACTGGGTGTGGAGGGTGATCGACGCTGGATGCTGGTGGATGAAGCCTCCGGGCGCTTTTTGACCCAGCGCTCCCACCCGCAGATGAGCCAACTCTCTGCCTTGTGGAATGCCAATGGCGGCCTGACGTTGACGACCGAAGGTTTTGAGGCGCTGGACGTGCCGTTGCCGCAGGCCGACAGTGACCTGCGCGGTGTGACCATCTGGCGCGATACGTTGCGTGTGCCCGATGCAGGCGACGAGGCGGCGCAGTGGTTGAGCCGCTTTATCAACCAGAGCGTGCGACTGGTGCATGTGCCGCTGGAGCGGGCGCGGACCACCGAAGCCGGTTATGGCCGCGATGATGACAAAGTGGCGTTCGCCGATGGTTACCCGTTGTTGCTCATAGGTCAGGCATCGCTCGACGACCTTTCACACAAGGTCAATCGAACGTTAGAGATGCTGCGTTTTCGCCCCAACCTCGTGGTGTCCGGCAGTGAAGCGTTTGCCGAAGATGGTTGGAAACGGGTGCGCATTGGCGAGGTGGAGTTTCGCGTGGTCAAGTCATGCTCGCGTTGCATCCTGACCACTATCGATCCCCAGACCGGCGTGCGTGACGAGCAGCGTGAGCCGTTGCAAACCCTGATGAGCTACCGCAAGCAGGAAGGCGGCACGATGTTTGGGCAGAACCTGGTGAACGACAGCCATGGCCTGCTGGAAGTCGGCATGCCGGTCACCGTGCTGGAATAAAGCGCGGCACTTGCAGGTGCGTGCGCACCTGCAAAGTGTTACCCACGATCACTGATCGTCAAAATACCGCTCATGCCAGTCCACCAGAGGTTGAGGCACGTTGAGTTTCTGGCCGTAGATCACCGAGTACGACAAAACGTTCTGCACGTATTGGCGGGTTTCGTCGAAGGGAATACTTTCAATCCACACGTCGAAGCCCAGGTGGTTGGCGCCCCGCAGCCATTGGCGAACACGCCCCGGCCCTGCGTTATATGCCGCTGAAGCCAATACCCGGTTGCCGTTGAACTGGCCATGCACCTGACTCAGGTAGGCTGCACCCAGTTGGATGTTCTTGTCCGGGTTCAGCACTTGTTGGGGCGATGCCAGCGGAATGCTGAATTTTCTGGCAGTTTCTTTGGCTGTGGCCGGCATCAATTGCATCAAACCGCTCGCGCCTACGCCGGAACGTGCGTCATCCATAAAAGCACTTTCCTGACGGGTAATGGCGAACACCCAACTTGAATGCAAACCGCGCACTTTGGCCTCGCGCACCAGTGTGTCGCGGTGCGCCATCGGAAAGCGGATGTCCAGATCGTCCCAGTACTGAGCCTGACTGATGGTGCGGATGGCCGGGAAATACCATTTGCGGTCGTAGGCTAATTTAGCTTGCGCCACCATTTCGTCGCGGTTGAAGTGACGACTCACGTAATACCACTCACGACGGCCATCCACGATTTGCCCGCGGTCATGGAACTCGAGTGCACGCTGCACGCCGGGTGTGTTGCGCACTTTGTTGATCAGTTGCGGGCTGAGCACGAGCGGTTTGTTGTTGAGCTGATAAGGGGTCTGCGCCCGATCGGCTGCCAGGAAGCCGTAGAAATCACGTTCGCGGGCGACATTTTTGAACAGCACCTGCGCTTGCGGATTTTTCGGTTCGGCCAGTTCCAGGCTGCGCGCCTGCCAGTAACGCCAACGGTTGCTGGTCGCCAAGTCCTGCGGCAATTGGCGGGTCAGTTGATAGGCATCTTCCCAGCGAGCCAGGCGCAATAGCAGGCGCAGGCGCCATTCGGTGACGGTGTTGTCGCGCAGCTCGGGGTCATATTTGGTCATGATGTCCAGGCCACGGCTGTCATACCGGCGGGCGAACGTCAGACCAATCTCACGGGCGATGGCGACCTTTTCATCCCGCGAGAAGTGCATGTTGGTGGCGTATGTATCGAGCAGTGCTGCCGCTTTTTCAGGGTCCTGTCGCGCTAAACGACGCAGGCCCAGTCCCACGGCATCAGACATGGCTTCACTGGCGGGCAGAAAACGCGAGGGTTGACTGAGAAGATCAGGCTTTTGCGCTACGTCAATCATCACTTTGGCTTGTGGGCCCAGCGTGTTGAGGCCATTGGCCAGTGTCGTGGCCAAGCCGTAATTGCGTGCTTCAGCCGCCAACTTCACGCGCTGCCACCGCTTTTGTTCGGTCAGTTGACCTTCAGCGGCCCACTGGCTGAACAGGGCGTCGCATGCCGCCGGTTGTGCTTTGCCCACCAGCCAGAGTTTTTCCGCGCTGGCGTAGCCTTCGGCCTTCTGGTTGTGCGCCAGTTGGTACTGGCCATTAAGGCAGTCAAGCTCGGTGAAGTTGAGCTTGGGGTCGTAATATTTGGCAAAGGTCGCCCAGTCGCCGCGATCAGCCAGCCAGCGCAACCAACGCAGTTTCATCCAGTTGGCTTGCGGCAGATCGCCATGCGCCGCCAAGAACTGCTCAATTTCAGCGTTACTGGCGCTTTTCAAGCGGGCGGTGAGTTCGTCGTACGCCAGGTACGGTGTCAGCGGATAGCTGCGCAGGGCGTCGGCATTTCGGAAATAGGGGCCGGAGTCGCCTTTGGCCAAAGCGCGCTTGGCCTCGTCGTACAACTGGCGTTGTTGGGTCAAGTCGGCGGCCTGTGCGGCTTGCACGGCGCAACTGGTGAGAAGCAGGCAGGATAAAAAGTTGAAGAGACGACTGCGCATGGGGCTTCCGTACAGATGAAAAACGCGGCGTGTGCAGGGCGGGCCCGGCACTGATTGAGTCGTAGCTTAGCCTTTTGCCAGCAGCGCGTGAACGCCTTGCAGGCCCAGCGGTGAAACTTGCGACTAAATGGAGCTGCGAGCAGGGGCAGCAATAAATAGCCGGCCGCCTGAGGGCGCAAATCAGGTAGAATGCGCGCCCAGTTTTTGGAGAAGCTCATGACCCTGCTCAAATTCAGCGATGTGTCCCTTGCTTTCGGCTCTACGCCGTTGTTGGACAAGGTGTCCTGGCAGATCGCCCGTGGAGAGCGGGTGTGCATCATCGGCCGCAACGGCACCGGCAAGTCCAGCATGATGAAGCTGGTAAAAGGTGATCAAAAGCCTGACGACGGCTCTGTCTGGCGCGCACCCGGCCTCAAGATTGGCGAATTGCCGCAAGAGTTGCCGGTTGCCGACGGACGGACCGTGTTCGATGTTGTGGCCGAGGGCCTCGACGGTGTGGGCGAGCTGCTGGCTCAGTACCATCACCTCAGCCAGAACATCGTCACCGATGCCGACCTGGACAAGCTGATGCACGTCCAGCAAGACCTTGAAGCCCGTGATGGCTGGCGCTTGCAGCAATTGGTCGACAGCACCCTGAGCCGCCTGCAATTGCCGGCGGACAAAACCCTGGCCGAATTATCCGGCGGCTGGCGTCGTCGCGTTCTGCTGGCGCAAGCACTGGTGTCCGAACCGGACCTGCTGCTGCTCGACGAACCGACCAACCACCTGGATATCGGCGCCATTGCCTGGCTGGAAGAAGCCCTCAAGGACTTTCAGGGCGCTGTGCTGTTTATTACCCACGACCGTTCCTTCCTGCAAAATCTGGCCACCCGGATTCTGGAACTGGACCGTGGCGGTCTGATTGACTGGAACGGCGACTACGCGAGCTTCCTGGTCCACAAGGAAGCCTCCCTGGCGGCGGAAGAAACCGCAAACGCGCTGTTCGACAAGCGCCTGGCCCAGGAAGAAGTGTGGATTCGTCAGGGCATCAAGGCGCGTCGCACCCGTAACGAAGGCCGTGTACGTGCCCTCAAGGCCCTGCGTGTTGAACGCAGCGAGCGCCGTGAGCGCACCGGTAAGGCCAACATCCAGCTGGACACCGCCGACAAGTCCGGCAAGCAAGTGATGGTGCTGGAAAACGTCAGTTTCGCGCACCCGGAAGGTCCGTTCCTGATCAAGGACTTCTCCATGGTGTTGCAACGCGGCGACCGCATCGGTCTGCTGGGCGCCAACGGTACGGGCAAAACGACACTGCTCAAGTTGATGCTGGGCGGCTTGCAGCCTACCAACGGCAAGGTGGAAGAGGGGACGCGCATCGACGTGGCGTACTTCGACCAGTTGCGTCACCAGTTGGACCTGGAAAAAACCGTGATCGATAACGTGGCCGAAGGTCGCGACTTTATCGATATCGATGGTCAAAGCCGCCACGTCCTGAGCTACCTGGGTGATTTCCTGTTCAGCCCGCAGCGTGCCCGCACGCCGGTCAAGGCGCTGTCAGGCGGCGAGCGTGCGCGCTTGCTGCTGGCCAAGTTGTTCAGCAAGCCTGCCAATCTGCTGGTGCTCGATGAGCCGACCAACGACCTCGACGTCGAAACCCTCGAGCTGCTGGAAGAGGTGTTGCTGACCTTCAAGGGCACGGTATTGATGGTCAGTCACGACCGGGCATTCCTCGACAACGTGGTTACCAGCACGCTGGTCTTTGAAGGCGAAGGCAAGGTGCGTGAATACGTGGGCGGTTATCAGGACTGGCTGCGTCAAGGCGGCTCGCCGCGCTTGCTTGGTGTGACTGAAAGCAAATCCGGCAAGGCTGACCTGAACTCTGCCGTTGTCACGGCCGCCGCAGCGCCAGCTCAGGCTGCTCAGGCCCCTGCTCCGGCGAAAAAGAAGCTGAGCTACAAGCTGCAGCGCGAACTGGAAGCGCTCCCTGGCGAGATCGATGCCAAAGAGCAGGCGATTGCTGCCGTGGAAGCTGAAATGGCTGACGCAGGCTTCTATCAGCGTCCTGCTGCACAAACGGCTGAAGTGATTGCCAAGCTCGAAACGTTGCAAGCTGAACTCGAGCAACTGGTTGAACGTTGGGCTGAGCTGGATGCCTGATTGAGCAGTCGCTGAACTGAAAAAGCCCGGCCTTTTTAATCAAAAGGTCGGGCTTTTTTGCTGTGGAGGGTGGTGCTCAATCGGTTTTTTTGAGGCTGACAGCCAATACGTCGCACGGCGCGCCATGCAGCACGTCATTGGCGGTGGAGCCGAGCAGCAGCGCCAGGCCGTGGCGGCCGTGGCTGCCGACCACGATCAGGTCGCAGCCATGATCTTTGGCGAAACCATGGATTTCTTGGCGGGGTTGGCCGTACGCCAGCTTGCAGTTGTCTTTTGTGAGTTGCGGATAGATATCGATCAGCCGATCGAGGCGTTCTTTGGCCTGATCAAACTGTTGCTGCTGCAACTGCGACAGGTCCATGGGCACGTCGCCCCCAAAGGCCATGGCCATGGGTTCGACGATGTGGATCAGGGACAGCTTCGCGCCGTTGGCTTCAGCGCTGGCGCTGGCACGGTAAATCACCGGGTCGCACTCTTCAGTCAGGTCTACGGCAACCAAAATGTGCGTGTAGGGTTTGGGTGTGGACATGTGAGGCGCTCCTGTAAACAGTAATTGGCGATGAGTATGGCCCTTTTGCACAGCCTTGGTTCAAGTCAGGGTCAATGCATTAATTTGAAGGCAGTGAGAGTACACATATGACGGTATGGATAGTGGTGTCAATCCTGGCGCTGATTTTGAGTCCGCTTGCCTGGCTGCGTCCTTCGCGTCGCCAAAGCGGGCGTATGGCGCTGCGTATGGAGGCGCGTCGTATGGGGTTGGCCATGCAATTGACGCCTCAGCAATGGCCGCATTGGCTGGAGCCCGAGCCGCCCGGCTCGTGCGCGCAGTTTCATCGTCCGCGGCGCGGCAGTGACCCTGATGTGTGGTGCTATTGGCAATCTGCGCCGGGAATCTGGGTCAATCAATGGCGTGAAGTCTGTACAGACGAGCGCTTGCTGGCGCAGTTTCGCAAGTTGCCAGCGAACGTTTACAAGGTTGAAGCAGGCAAGCAAATGATTGCGCTGTATTGGGGCGAGAAGGGCGAATCGCAGGTGTTGGTGGCGATCGACGAAACGCTTAAAGCCCTTGCCTGAGCAGGCGGCAACTGCCCCGAGCCTGCGTGCTTGACAGCAGCGCCTGCCATTCGCAGGCGACCAGGAACTGACTGACAGGTCGTTTTGTCATCGTTGTTTCGGACAATTGACAAGCGCACGCTTTTCCGTGAAGGTGTCGACACCCAAATCAAACGGGCGTATGAATCGAGTGTTTGCCACACAGGCAGCATTCGCATAACCCCGAATATCGCGTTGGCGGGTGTGCCTGGTGGATTGGCGTTAGCATTGACGGTGTCGTCATTGCCAGCCAGACGCTAGCGTCCGACGTGTACTGTTCAGCTTCCATATCCTGGAGATCAGTTGATGATTTACGAAGGTAAAGCCATCACGGTTACGGCTCTTGAAAGTGGCATCGTCGAACTGAAGTTCGACCTCAAGGGTGAGTCCGTCAACAAGTTCAACCGTCTAACCCTGAACGAATTGCGTCAGGCAGTCGATGCGATCAAGGCAGATGCTTCGGTCAAGGGCGTTATTGTTTCCAGTGGCAAAGACGTCTTTATCGTCGGCGCGGACATCACCGAATTCGTCGAAAACTTCAAGTTGCCGGATGCCGAGCTGATTGCTGGCAACCTCGAAGCCAACAAGATCTTCAGTGACTTCGAAGACCTCAATGTTCCAACCGTAGCAGCCATCAACGGTATTGCACTGGGCGGTGGTCTGGAAATGTGCCTGGCGGCGGATTTCCGTGTGATGGCCGACAGCGCAAAAATCGGTCTGCCGGAAGTCAAACTCGGCATCTACCCGGGCTTCGGCGGCACTGTTCGCTTGCCGCGCCTGATTGGTGTGGACAACGCTGTTGAGTGGATCGCGTCCGGCAAAGAAAACCGTGCTGAAGATGCCTTGAAAGTCGGTGCCGTTGACGCTGTAGTGACAGCCGACAAGCTGGGCGCCGCAGCATTGGACCTGATCAAGCGTGCCATTAGCGGCGAGCTGGACTACAAGGCCAAGCGTCAGCCAAAACTTGAGAAGCTCAAGCTGAACGCCATCGAGCAAATGATGGCATTCGAAACCGCTAAAGGTTTCGTGGCCGGTCAGGCCGGTCCAAACTACCCGGCACCGGTTGAAGCGATTAAAACTATCCAGAAGGCTGCGAACTTCGGTCGCGATAAAGCGCTGGAAGTTGAAGCGGCAGGTTTTGCAAAACTGGCTAAAACCTCAGCATCGCAATGCCTGATCGGGTTGTTCCTGAACGATCAGGAGCTGAAGAAAAAAGCCAAGATCCACGACAAGATCGCCAAAGACGTGAAGCAGGCTGCCGTTCTGGGCGCAGGCATCATGGGCGGCGGTATTGCCTATCAGTCGGCCTCCAAGGGCACGCCGATCCTGATGAAGGACATCAACGAGCACGGCATCGAGCAAGGGTTGGCGGAAGCCGCCAAGTTGCTGGTGGGCCGCGTTGATAAAGGCCGTATGACGCCAGCCAAAATGGCTGAAGTGCTCAATGGCATTCGTCCTACTCTGTCCTACGGTGATTTCGGTCACGTGGACCTGGTGGTTGAAGCAGTCGTTGAAAACCCGAAGGTCAAACAAGCGGTGCTGGCTGAAGTTGAAGATCACGTCAAGGAAGATGCCATTCTGGCGTCGAACACCTCGACCATTTCCATCAGCCTGTTGGCAAAAGCCCTCAAGCGTCCGGAAAACTTCGTCGGCATGCACTTCTTTAACCCGGTGCACATGATGCCGTTGGTTGAAGTGATTCGTGGCGAGAAATCCAGCGATCTGGCCGTAGCCACTACGGTTGCCTACGCCAAGAAAATGGGTAAAAACCCGATCGTCGTTAACGACTGCCCGGGCTTTTTGGTCAACCGTGTGCTGTTCCCATACTTCGGCGGCTTCGCCAAGCTGGTCAGCGCTGGCGTCGACTTCGTGCGCATCGACAAGGTCATGGAAAAATTCGGCTGGCCAATGGGCCCGGCGTACCTGATGGACGTGGTCGGCATCGACACTGGCCACCATGGTCGCGACGTGATGGCGGAAGGTTTTCCGGACCGTATGAAAGACGACCGTCGTTCAGCGATTGATGCGCTGTACGAAGCCAAGCGTCTGGGTCAGAAAAACGGTAAGGGTTTCTACGCTTACGAGGCTGACAAGCGCGGCAAGCAGAAGAAAATCGTGGACTCAAGTGTGCTTGAGGTGCTCAAGCCGATCGTTTATGAACAGCGCGATGTCACCGACGAAGACATCATCAACTGGATGATGATCCCGCTGTGCCTTGAAACCGTGCGTTGCCTGGAAGACGGCATCGTTGAAACCGCAGCCGAGGCCGACATGGGCCTGGTGTACGGTATCGGTTTCCCTCCATTCCGTGGCGGCGCCCTGCGTTACATCGACTCGGTCGGTGTTGCAGAGTTCGTAGCCCTGGCTGATCAGTACGCTGAACTGGGCGCGCTGTACCACCCGACTGCGAAGCTGCGTGAAATGGCCAAAAACGGCCAGAGCTTCTTCGGTTAAGCGCCCCATTAGAGTGAGAGTGAAATTATGAGCTTGAATCCTAGAGACGTGGTGATTGTAGACTTCGGTCGCACCCCGATGGGCCGCTCCAAGGGTGGCATGCACCGCAACACCCGTGCTGAAGACATGTCTGCGCACCTGATCAGCAAAGTGCTGGAGCGCAACAGCAAGGTTGACCCGAACGAAGTAGAAGATGTGATTTGGGGCTGTGTTAACCAGACCCTGGAGCAAGGCTGGAACATTGCGCGCATGGCGTCGTTGATGACCCAGATCCCGCACACCTCGGCTGCCCAGACCGTGAGCCGCCTGTGCGGTTCATCCATGAGCGCTTTGCACACCGCTGCGCAAGCCATCATGACCGGTAACGGTGACGTATTTGTGGTGGGCGGCGTCGAGCACATGGGTCACGTGAGCATGATGCATGGTGTCGATCCCAACCCGCATATGTCGCTGTATGCGGCAAAGGCGTCGGGCATGATGGGCCTGACCGCTGAAATGCTGGGCAAGATGCACGGTATCACTCGCGAACAACAGGATGCTTTCGGCGTTCGTTCGCACCAGTTGGCCCACAAGGCGACGATTGAAGGCAAGTTCAAAGACGAAATCATCCCGATGCAGGGATATGACGAAAATGGCTTCCTGAAAACCTTCGACTACGATGAGACCATTCGTCCGGAAACAACCATGGAAAGCCTGGCGGCGTTGAAACCTGCGTTCAACCCTAAGGGCGGCACTGTTACCGCCGGTACTTCGTCGCAAATCACCGATGGTGCTTCGTGCATGATCGTGATGTCGGCTCAGCGTGCAAAAGACCTTGGTCTGGAGCCGCTGGCGGTGATTCGTTCGATGGCCGTTGCAGGTGTTGATCCGGCAATTATGGGTTATGGTCCGGTTCCAGCGACGCAAAAAGCCTTGAAGCGCGCGGGCTTGAGCATGGCTGATATTGACTTCATCGAGCTCAATGAAGCATTCGCTGCACAGGCTCTGCCAGTGCTGAAAGATTTGAAAGTGCTCGACAAGATGAATGAGAAGGTTAACCTGCATGGCGGCGCCATCGCTCTGGGTCATCCATTTGGATGCTCAGGTGCGCGTATCTCCGGCACCTTGCTCAATGTAATGAAACAAAATGGCGGCACCTTCGGGTTGTCCACCATGTGCATTGGTCTTGGCCAGGGCATAGCAACTGTTTTCGAACGCGTCTAAGCGTTGCGTTGACAGAAGCCGGGGCCAAGTGCCCCGGTTTTTGTTTTTATGACTTTTTAATCGTTATGAGCTTTAATTTTTTTATCCGTAAAAAAGGTGTTGCAACATGCCGCTACAACCTGGCCTCTATCAACATTACAAAGGGCCACACTATCGGGTATTCAATGTGGCTCGCCATTCTGAAACCGAAGAAGAAGTGGTGTTTTACCAAGCCCTGTATGGGGATTTCGGTTTTTGGGTGCGCCCATTGAGCATGTTTTTGGAAACGGTCGAAGTGGATGGCGAGCAGGTACCGCGCTTTGCACTGATTGAGGCCGAACCCAGTCTTTTTCCCCGGCCATAAGTGGGCGTCGCGCAGCACCCTGCGCTTGACCTCACCTTGTTGCCACTATATATAGCGGTGCCGCGTCAGGCGCGAACCGCCTTTCACTTCTAGAATTCAGGAATTTTCTGATCCATGGGCAAATCGCTGGTCATTGTGGAATCCCCGGCTAAGGCCAAGACCATCAACAAGTACTTGGGTAACGAGTACGTGGTGAAGTCGAGTATCGGCCATATCCGAGACCTGCCCACCAGCGGTTCGGCTAGCGCCAGCAAAGAACCGGCTGCCAAGCGTGGCAAGGCCGCGGCGGGCGAAGCGCCGGCTTTGTCGCCGAAAGAGAAAGCTCAAAAGCAGCTGATCTCACGCATGGGCGTCGATCCGGAGCACGGCTGGAAAGCCAAGTACGAGATCCTTCCCGGAAAGGAAAAGGTCATCGAGGAACTGCGCCGGCTCGCCAAGGATGCTGACACCATCTATCTCGCAACCGACTTGGATCGCGAGGGGGAGGCCATTGCATGGCACCTGCGCGAAGCCATCGGTGGTGATGACAGTCGCTACAAGCGCGTGGTGTTCAACGAGATCACCAAAAAGGCTATTCAGGAAGCGTTCTCCAAACCGGGCGAACTCGACATCAACCGTGTCAACGCCCAGCAAGCGCGCCGTTTTCTCGATCGCGTGGTGGGCTATATGGTTTCGCCGTTGCTGTGGGCAAAAATTGCCCGTGGCTTGTCGGCAGGTCGTGTGCAATCGGTGGCCGTGAAGCTGGTAGTCGAGCGTGAGCGCGAAATTCGGGCATTCAACCCTGAAGAATACTGGGAAGTTCATGCGGACCTTGGCACGGCCAAAGGCGCAAAAGTGCGCTTCGATGTGGCCCGCGAAAAAGGCGAGGCCTTCAAACCGCTGAACGAAGCCCAGGCCATGGCCGCGCTGGAGAAGCTCAAGGCGTCCAGCTACACCATCGCCAAGCGTGAAGACAAACCGACCAGCAGCAAGCCGTCGGCACCGTTCATTACCTCCACCCTGCAACAGGCCGCGAGCAATCGCTTGGGCTTCGGGGTGAAGAAAACCATGATGATGGCCCAGCGCTTGTACGAAGCGGGCTACATCACGTATATGCGTACCGACTCCACCAACCTGTCGGCGGATGCGGTTGAAATGGCCCGCACCTACATTGAAGGTGAGTTCGGCGCGTCTTATCTGCCGCCAGCCCCTAACGTGTACAGCAGCAAGGAAGGCGCACAAGAGGCTCACGAAGCGATTCGTCCTTCTGACGTGAACATGCACCCGAGCAAGCTGTCAGGCATGGAGCGGGACGCTGAGCGCCTTTACGAGCTGATCTGGCGCCAGTTTGTGGCGTGCCAGATGCTGCCGGCCAAATACCTGTCTACTACCGTGAGCGTGGCGGCCGGTGATTTTGAGTTGCGTGCCAAAGGTCGCATCCTGAAGTTTGACGGTTACACCCGTGTCATGCCGCAAATTGCCAAGCCGGGCGACGACGATGTGTTGCCTGACATGGCTCAGGGTGACGTGCTGAAGCTGATCAATCTCGATCCTACCCAGCATTTCACCAAGCCCCCGGCCCGCTACTCCGAAGCCAGCCTGGTCAAAGAGATGGAAAAACGTGGCATTGGTCGTCCATCGACCTATGCGGCAATCATTTCGACCATTCAGGATCGCGGCTATGTGGCCTTGCACAATCGCCGTTTTTACTCCGAAAAAATGGGCGATATCGTTACCGAGCGTTTGTCCGAGAGTTTCTCTGACCTGATGGACTACGGCTTCACCGCCGGCATGGAAGAAAACCTCGATGACGTGGCTCAGGGTGAGCGCGACTGGAAGAACGTGCTGGACGAGTTCTACGGCAGCTTCAAGAAGAAACTTGAGGTGGCGGCTGACCCGGACAGTGGCATGCGTGCCAACCAGCCGGTGATGACCGACATTCCGTGCAAGGAATGTGGGCGTCCGATGCAGATCCGTACGGCATCGACCGGTGTATTCCTCGGTTGCTCGGGTTATAGCCTGCCGCCGAAAGAGCGTTGCAAGGCCACCGTGAACTTGGTCCCTGGCGATGAGATCGCAGCCGACGATGAGGGCGAGTCGGAGTCGCGTGTTTTGCTGGGCAAGCACCGTTGCCCGATTTGCAGTACCGCAATGGATGCTTACCTGCTGGATGAGAAGCACAAGCTGCACATCTGTGGTAACAACCCGGATTGCGCTGGCTACGAAATCGAAGAGGGCAGCTACCGCATCAAGGGCTATGAAGGCCCGAGCCTGGAATGTGACAAGTGTGGCAGCGAGATGCAGCTCAAGACCGGTCGTTTCGGCAAGTTCTTCGGCTGCACCAATGCGCAGTGCAAAAACACCCGCAAGCTGCTGAAAAGCGGTGAAGCGGCGCCGCCGAAAATGGACCCGGTGAAAATGCCGGAGCTAAAGTGCGAGAAGGTCAACGACACCTACATTCTGCGTGATGGTGCTTCGGGGTTGTTCCTGGCAGCCAGCCAGTTCCCGAAAAACCGTGAGACCCGTGCGCCGCTGGTGATTGAAATCATCCCGCACAAGGATGAGATCGATCCGAAGTATCACTTCTTGTGCGAAGCGCCGAAGAAAGACCCCGATGGTCGACCTGCTGTGATCCGCTACAGCCGTAAAACCAAAGAGCAGTACGTGCAAACTGAGGTGGACGGCAAGCCGACAGGCTGGCGTGCGTTTTACGACGGCTCCAGCTGGAAGGTTGAAGACAAGCGCAAAGAAAAAGACGCGTGATCAGTTGCTGAACGACTGAAAAACCGCGCGATGGCATCATGCCTCGCGCGGTTTTTTTTTGGCTCAGGGGTTGAGGTCTACGGTAGGTAAGGTGGCTGATGCGTTCTCACGACGACTTCGTGGTCGGACGCCTGGCGCGGCGCATTCATAGCGCCACCCTCTTGCGCCTGTCACCTCATTTCCCGGAGACTGCTCAGCCTGCCCTCATCCTTTTGCTGTGGAGTGCCTTTATGGCTCACGAACTCTATACCCGCACCAATCAGAAAATCTATTTTGCGGGCCTAGCGCTGGAAACCATGAACAAAGCACTGCAAGGTGGGGCCATGAACGCGCAGGCATTGCTGCAGGCAGAGCGCGAATCAGCGGTATTTCACTTGTATGGCGCGTTGCTCGGTTTATGTCATGAAATTGCAGGTTTCTATCGATTGCCGCAGGCCCATGCCAATCGTGTGGAGTTGTTGCTAACTCAAGAGGTGCTGGACGCTAAAGCTATTCCAGAGCTTGCGGAGATGGTTGAGCTGGCAAGATCGCCGGGCACTTGGCTGGCTCAATTGGTGGCAGCGCATGCAGCCCTGTATCAACCGTTGCAGGCGCCTAAAAAGATCAAGGTCGATGTGTTTCAACCCTTGATTGAAGTTGTCAGTGTGGAAGGCGACGGGCCGGAAACGCTCAGTCGCGACACCCTGGAAGAATGGCGTCAAAACCTTAAGAAAATGGCCATACGCTTTCGCGATGGACTCAATGAGTGCTAAAAGTCGGGTTCGAAACTGTACGGTCATTCATCAGGACGTCATTAAAGCGTCATAGAACGTGGCAAATTTCTGAAGGATGACTGATATAATCCCGCGCTTTCGTGGAGAACCAACTTTTATGCCAACGTCCTTTCTAGAAATTGTCGAATTGCCTGACGGCCGTATCGAGTTGCGCCGGGCTGAGGACGAGGGGTCTTTGGTGACGCTGAACTTCTCCGAAGATGCCAAGGCCTTTCTTCAGGGGCAGCATGTTGAAGTGGCAAAGGCCATGTTGAGTGTTGGTGTGCAAATGGCGGGGCGGCTGGCCGAGGGCGAGCTGGAAAAAGAGGATGAAGGACCGCGCATCCTTCACTAAGTGTTTCTGGTTGAACCTCTAAACGGCTGGCTTCTGTGTCCTGTAGAAGCCCCGTGCTGCTCGCGTCTGGTTAGCCCAATCGAATATTCAGGCTTTGCCCTTGACCCATCAGCGCTGAGCCGATCAATTGTTGGCGAGCCGTGCTATTGAGTGGGTTTATCCAGCTCACCACCGTGTGGCTGCGGCCCAGGCGCAGCGCTTCGCAAGTCAATTGCAAGGCGCTCTTGTTGCCGTTGGGTTGGAGCAGCAAGATGCGTTCGCGGTTCAGTCCGGCATCACGCAGCCAGGTTTGTGTCAGGCTGGCCGGTGGTGCGATCAGTGTCAGCCAGCGCTCATCTTGTTGCTCGCTGAGTTCGCGAAGCATGGGGGCCAGCAGGCTCAAGCAGTTCTCGGCAGCGCCGCGTAGCGACAGTTCACTGAAAACTTCAGGTTCTGCGCGCCAGGGTGAATCAAGCACGGTCTTGATCGTGGCTGGCATGGGTTGAGCCATGAATGCCTCGAATAAAGGGAGTTGTGCGGGTAGCGATGTGTGCGGGAACTGCATGACGCCTCCTTATTAACGGCGAATAACGCCGACACTCAGGCCTTCGATAACCAGCTCCTGCTCTTTGAGGTTGACCTCAATGGGCGCGAAATCGGGGTTTTCGGCGATCAGCCAGACTTTGCTGCCTTCTCGCTTGAATCGCTTGACCGTTACTTCGTCATCAATACGTGCAACCACAATTTGCCCGTTTCTGGCCTCGCGGCACGTGTGAACGGCAAGCAGGTCGCCATCAAAGATGCCAACGTCCTTCATGCTCATGCCCTGGACGCGCAATAAGTAGTCGGCCCGCGGATGGAAGAAGGTCGGGTTGATGTTGCAGGATTCTTCAACGTGTTCCTGCGCCAGTATGGGAGCGCCAGCCGCCACTCGACCGATGATGGGCAGGGTGGACTCGTCGGCGCTGGCCTCGAAACCGGGAATCCGTATGCCCCGTGAGGCCCCCGGCGTCATTTCGATGGCGCCCTTGCGGGCCAGGGCCTTGAGGTGTTCCTCGGCGGCATTGGGCGACTTGAAGCCCAGCTCCTGTGCAATTTCGGCACGGGTGGGCGGGTATCCGTTGTCATCCAGGCAGCGTTTGATAAAGGCCAGGATCTCAGCTTGGCGTGGCGTCAGTTTTAGCATATTGATCGCTCTGTCTTTTTATACAGTGACTGGGATTATATACAGTGAAGGCTCATTGGCAATGCTCCATTTTTAACCGTCCGCTGGACGGTCGTCGATGAGCAATGAGGCGGCTACTTTATCAGCACAGGCCACGTCGTCCGAGGCTGTGGTTAAATGCGGGACTGGCCGGTCGCAAAAAGAATGCCCACCTTGACTTTTAACAAACTGAAACGTATGTTTCAAACAACTGTTTAAGTGTTTGTCAGCCGGAGTAGACATGGCCCAGTCGGAAACCGTTGAACGTATCCTTGATGCTGCCGAGCAGCTGTTCGCGGAAAAAGGTTTTGCCGAGACTTCATTGCGGCTGATTACCAGCAAGGCCGGGGTTAACCTGGCAGCTGTGAATTACCATTTCGGGTCCAAGAAAGCGCTGATTCAGGCAGTTTTTTCGCGCTTCCTCGGGCCTTTCTGCGCCAACCTCGATCGTGAACTGGAGCGGCGTCAGGCCAAGCCGGACAATCGTCCCGAGCTCGAAGAGTTGCTGGAAATGTTGGTGGAGCAAGCGCTGGTGATTCAGCCGCGCAGCGGCAACGACCTGTCCATTTTCATGCGTTTGCTGGGTTTGGCGTTCAGTCAGAGTCAGGGGCATTTGCGCCGTTATCTTGAAGACATGTATGGCAAGGTCTTTCGCCGCTACATGCTGCTGGTCAATGAGGCTGCGCCGCAAATCCCGCCGATTGAACTGTTTTGGCGTGTGCACTTCATGCTGGGTGCGGCTGCGTTCAGCATGTCCGGGATCAAGGCGCTGCGGGCAATTGCCGAAACCGACTTCGGTGTTAACACCTCGATTGAGCAAGTCATGCGCTTGATGGTCCCTTTTCTGGCCGCTGGCATGCGTGCGGAAAGCGGCGTGCTCGATCCGGCGATGGCGGCGGCGCAAATGCGTCCGCGCAACAAATCTTCTCAGGCCAGCCCCAAGGTTTGACCTGACGCGGGTGGGCGAGGCAGCGCAGTTCCGCTAAGCTTGCCGCCATGCTCATTCCCGCCTTGTTTCCCTGTGTCCTCTTTACGGGTGCTGCCAACACTGCTGGCGCGCGCGCCGCTGTCTGCGTGCGGGACCAGGAAGCAAGCGCACTTTCTTTGAAGGAATACCCATGAGTTCTGCCTTGCAAGGCTCCTTGATGGTGGACGTCGCCGGCACTTGGCTGACGGCCGACGACCGACACCTGTTACGCCAGCCTGAAGTGGGCGGCCTGATTATTTTTGCGCGTAACATTGAGCACCCGCGTCAGGTGCGTGAGCTGTGTGCTTCGATTCGGGCCATTCGCCCCGACCTGCTGCTGGCGGTGGATCAGGAAGGCGGGCGGGTTCAACGCTTACGCCAGGGGTTCGTCCGATTGCCCGCTATGCGCGCTATCGCGGATAACCCCAATGCAGAGTACCTGGCCGAGCAGTGTGGCTGGATCATGGCTACCGAAGTCCTGGCCGTTGGCCTGGATTTGAGCTTCGCGCCGGTGCTGGACCTGGATTACCAACGCAGCGCCGTGGTCGGCAGCCGCTCATTTGAGGGCGATCCAGAGCGCGCTGCAGCCTTGGCCGGCGCTTTCATCCGTGGGATGAACGACGCTGGCATGGCCGCCACGGGTAAGCATTTCCCGGGGCACGGGTGGGCAGAAGCCGATTCCCACGTGGCCATTCCTGTCGATGAGCGCAGCCTTGAACAGATCCGCAGCCACGACCTGGTGCCGTTCGCACGTTTGAGCCGGCAGTTGGCGGCGGTCATGCCCGCTCATGTGATCTATCCCAATGTTGACAGCCAGCCTGCGGGCTTTTCCCGTCGCTGGTTGCAAGACATCCTGCGCGGCGAGTTGGGCTTTGATGGCGTCATTTTCAGTGATGACTTGTCAATGGCCGGTGCCCATGTGGTGGGGGATGCGGCCAGCCGGATCGAAGCCGCCTTGTCGGCCGGCTGTGACATGGGGTTGGTATGCAATGACCGGGCAGCGGCTGAATTGGCCCTCACGGCGGCCCAGCGCCTGAAGGTCACGCCTTCGGCCCGCATTGCACGCATGCGCAGTCAGGCCTTCGCCAGCACGGACTACCGCCAAGACCCGCGTTGGCAGGTGGCGATTGGTGCGCTCAAAGATGCTCAGTTGATTGATTAAAGGATCGCGTTGATGACGGTTTACGCAATTATTGGTGGCACAGGCCTGACCCAGCTTGAAGGATTGACCATTACGCGCTCATTGGCGCTGGATACCCCGTATGGCCCAACGTCAGCCGACATTCAGATCGGCGAATTCGCGGGACGTGAAGTGATGTTTCTGGCGCGCCACGGCCACCCGCATCGGGTCCCGCCCCATCAGGTGAACTACCGTGCAAACATCTGGGCGTTGAAACAGGCCGGTGCGCAGGCCATTTTGGCTGTTAATGCCGTAGGCGGGATCCATATGGCCATGGGCACCGGGCATTTTTGCGTACCCCACCAAGTGATTGATTACACCAGCGGTCGTGAACACACGTTTTTTGCGGGTGATCTGGAGCATGTGACGCACATTGACTTCAGCTATCCCTACACGCAATCCCTGCGTGAGCACTTGATTGACGCACTGGCTGCCGAGGGTTGTTCCTACAGTTCTCATGGTGTGTATGCAGCAACCCAAGGGCCGCGTCTTGAGACAGTGGCCGAAATTGCCCGGCTTGAGCGTGACGGCTGTGACATTGTCGGCATGACCGGCATGCCAGAGGCGGCACTGGCCCGTGAGCTGGAACTCGAATACGCCTGCCTGGCGTTGGTCGTAAACCCGGCAGCGGGCAAGTCCACGGCGATTATTACCATGGCCGAAATCGAACAGGCCCTGCACGACGGCATGGGTAAGGTCAAAGCGACGCTGGCACGTGTGCTGGCAGGGTAATCCCTTTCACCGTTGTAGCCGCCAGACGGAGCTTCGCGCTGTTTGTCAGCGGCTACAGGGTTGGGGTTGGGCTTAACGCTTTTCGTTTTTGGGTGGCAGGGGCGCGAACAGGGCTTCGATATCGTCGTCCTGCAACTTCCAGTCTCCCGCAATACGGCCGTCCAAAACGCCTGCGGCCAAATCCGATTTTTCCTGCTGCAAGTGCTGGATTTTCTCTTCTACGGTACCGCGGGCAATCATCTTGTACACAAACACCGGTTTTTCTTGCCCGATGCGATAGGCGCGGTCGGTGGCCTGGTTCTCGGCCGCCGGGTTCCACCACGGGTCGTAATGAATCACGGTGTCCGCTTCGGTCAGGTTCAAGCCCACGCCTCCGGCCTTGAGGCTGATCAGGAAAATCTGCAGTTTGCCGCTCTGAAAGTCTTTGACGGGGGTACGTCGGTCCCGCGTTTGACCGGTGAGCAGGGCATAGGCAATGTTGCGCTTCTTCAATTCCGCTTCGATCAGCCCGAGCATCGAGGTGAATTGCGAAAACAGAAGAATGCGCCGGCCCTCTGCGAACAACGCGTCAAGCATCACCATCAAGCTGTCGAGCTTGCCCGACGTACTGCCTTTTTTCGGCGGGTTATCACTCACAAGCCGCAAGTCGCAGCACACCTGACGCAGCTTGAGCAGCGCTTCAAGAATGATGATCTGGCTGCGCCCGACCCCTTTGCGGGTGATTTCATCGCGCACTTTCTTGTCCATCGCCAGGCGCATGGTTTCGTATACATCCCGCTGCGCCTCGTTCAGATCAACCCACTGGATGATCTCGGTCTTGGGCGGCAGCTCGGTGGCGACCTGCTCTTTGGTGCGGCGCAGCAGAAACGGTTTGATGCGTGCGTTCAAGTGTTGCAAGCGCTCATCGTTGCCCTGGCGCTCGATCGGCACCCGATAGTCGCGATTGAAGGCTTTGACATCCCCCAACCAGCCGGGCAGCAAAAAGTGAAACAGCGCCCACAGCTCCCCAAGATGGTTTTCCAGTGGCGTGCCACTCAGGCACAGACGTTGCCGGGCCACCAGTTCGCGCGCGGCCTGGGAAGCCTTGCTGTTCGGGTTTTTGATGTACTGCGCTTCGTCGAGGATCAGGATGTGCAGCGGCACCTTGGCCAACAGGTCAATGTCTTTGGGCAACAACGCATAGGTGGTCAGGATCAGGTCGTATTCGTTGAGGTGTTCGTAGTGTTTTTTGCGGCTGGCCCCATACAGCGCCAGCACCTTGAGCTGAGGTGTGAAGTGCGTGGCTTCGTCCATCCAGTTCGGGATCAGGCTGGTGGGCATCACCACCATGGCCGGACGGTCCAGTCTTCCTGCGTGTTTTTCACACAGAATATGCGCCAGGGTTTGCAGGGTTTTACCCAGTCCCATGTCATCCGCAAGAATCCCGCCCACCTCAAGCTGGCGTAGCGACTGCATCCAGCTCAGGCCTTCCAGTTGGTAGGGGCGCAAGGTGGCATTGAGCCCCTGTGGTGGCTCCACGCTGAAATCCTTGATGTCGCGCAAACGCTGAGCGAACCCGCGAATCTGTTCGCCGCCCTCCCAGCGCAGCGGTAGAGCGTCCAGTGCATTGAGCCGTGGCGCGTCTGCGCTTTTGATGCGCGACGTTGTGGCGCCCGGTTCGCCCAGGTAAAACTCACCCAACGTGGCCAGCACGGGCTTCAGACGTCCGTAGGGCAGGGCGACTTGCAGCGGTACTTGGGTGCTGTTGGGGATGGCGGGGATGTTCACCAGAATCAGTTCGTCATCTCGGCGTTTGGCCAGTTTTTCCGGACTGAGAATCTCGGTGTGCGAGCGCATCAGGTTCAGCAGGATCGGTAGCAGGCTCAGGCGCTGGCCATTGACGATAATCCCCAGTTCCAGGTCGAACCAGTCACGTTCCGGCGCTTCGTCGACGTTGGCATACCAGTCTTCGACAGGGCTCAAGTCAAAGCCGAAATGCTCGTCAATCTGTAACTCCCAGCCCTTGTCACGCAAGCTGTTCATCTGATTGAGGGTGAAGTTCAGCCAGGCACTGTCGTTGACCAGTTCAAACAGTTCACCGGCGCTTTCAGGCAGGGCTTTGCTCTGGCGGGTAGCGATTTTGAAGCCGAGGGCACGCAGTTGCTCGCGGCAGGCATGTTCTGTTTCCGGGTGACGCTTGATGCGCAGGACGTGGTCATCCTGGCGAATCAGCACGTCGGCGTTTTTCTGTCCCGAAACGTACTGTTCCAGGTATTTGAAAGACAGTGCGGCACGGTGCTGGATGTAACGCTGCATTTTGCCGTTGCGCGGCTCGAACGCACTGAACTCGGCACTGGCCAGCCATAAGCGCGGCACCGGTTGCACGTCGTCTATCAGTTGTTCGGGCAGGTTGGCAGGGCGACGCGAGTCGAGCACGGCTTGCAGTTTTTCCAGAAGCTCGGCGTCCTGGGCAGCAGCAGGGTAGTTCAAAGTGTCTTCAATCTTCAGTAGTACGGCCGCTGTGTGCTTGCAGTTGGTGCGCACAGGGCAGGTGCAATTCGCGCTCACCAGCAGCAACGAGCCTTTGGCCGACTCGCGCAATTCGATGGTCTGGCGGTAAGGGTTTTCGCCTGAGCCCTGACAGCTGGACGTGATCAGGCTGTCACCGATCTGGGCGATTCTGACGCGATTTTCCCGGGCGTAGCGACGGCCACGCTCAAGGGTTTGCTCTTTAAACCGACTGACCCAGGTTGGCGCCAGCGGTTTGGTCAGTCGGGGTGTCGAGTTCAGGGGCATGTGGACTTCATTGTGCGGGCCCCATCAGGAAGGCTTCGGTGTCAGGCGCTCAAATAGCGCCTCGATGGTGTTGAAGCGTTCATCCGGGCGTTCCATGGGCACCATGAACTTGAACAGCGTCGCGCCTTCAAACTTGTAGCGATTGGGTTGGCCCTGAATCAGTTTGATCAGTACCAGCGGATCGACCGGCGTGTCGGCGGCAAACTCAATGCGCCCGCCTTGCGGCCCGGCATCCACTTTTTTGATACCCAGTTGCTCGGCGTGCAGCTTGAGCAAGGTAATGCGCACCAGATTTTTGGTCGGCTCCGGGAGCAGTCCGAAGCGGTCGATCATCTCGACCTGCAAGTCCTTCAAGCCCTCTTCGTCGGTCGCTGAAGCGATGCGCTTGTACAGGATCAGCCGCGCATGCACATCTGGCAGGTACGACTCGGGAATCAGCGCTGGCACGCGCAGGTTGATCTCCGGGCCACCGCCCAACGGCTGGTCGAGGTTCGGTTGTTCGCCCTTGCGGATCGATTTGACGGCGCGTTCGAGCATTTCCATGTACAGGGTGAAACCCACGGCCTGGATCTGCCCACTTTGACCGTCGCCCAACAGCTCACCGGCGCCCCGGATTTCCAGGTCGTTGGTGGCCAGTACAAAGCCGGCACCCAGGTCCTGGGTATTGGCGATGGCCTCCAGGCGCTTTTGCGCGTCCCCGGTAATTTGCTGGCGTGGCGGGGTCAACAGGTATGCGTAAGCCTGGTGGTGACTGCGACCCACACGGCCGCGCAACTGGTGCAATTGCGCCAGGCCGAACTTGTCGGCGCGTTCGATGATGATTGTGTTCGCACTGGGCACGTCGATGCCAGTCTCGATGATGGTCGAAGCGATCAGTACGTTGAAACGTTTGTGATAGAAGTCGCTCATCACTTGTTCGAGTTCACGCTCGCGCATCTGGCCGTGACCGATGCCGATACGGGCTTCGGGAACGAGTTCAGCCAGATCGGCCGCACATTTCTCGATGGTCTTTACATCGTTGTGCAGGTAGTAAACCTGCCCGCCGCGCAGCAGTTCACGCAGCAGGGCTTCTTTGACCGTGCTGTTGTTTTGCTCCATGACGAAAGTGCGCACCGACAGCCGGCGGGCGGGCGGTGTGGCAATGATCGACAAGTCGCGCATGCCCGAAACCGCCATGTTCAGCGTGCGCGGGATCGGCGTGGCGGTGAGGGTCAGGATGTCGACTTCGCTGCGCAGGGCCTTGAGCTGTTCTTTCTGACGAACGCCGAACCGGTGTTCTTCGTCAATGATGACCAGCCCGAGGTTTTTGATTTTGACGTCGTCTTGCAGCAGTTTGTGGGTGCCGATCACGATGTCGATCTTGCCCTCGGCCAGATCGGCCACGGCCGCATTGATCTCTTTTGCCGATTTGAAGCGGCTCATGACTTCTACCCGCACCGGCCAGTCGGCGAATCGGTCGCGGAAGCTGTTGTAGTGTTGCTGCGCCAGCAGGGTGGTCGGGACCAGAATGGCAACCTGACGTCCGCCATGTACGGCAATAAACGCCGCGCGCATGGCCACTTCGGTCTTGCCGAAGCCCACGTCGCCACACACCAGCCGGTCCATGGGCTTGGGCGCGAGCATGTCAGCGCGTACCGCTTCAATGGCCGTCTGCTGATCGGGCGTCTCTTCAAACGGGAAACCCGCGCTGAAGGTTGCGTAGTCGGCTTTCGGATCGTCGAACGCATAGCCTTCGCGGGCGGCGCGACGGGCATAAATGTCGAGCAGCTCGGCGGCCACGTCACGAACTTGTTCGGCCGCTTTGCGTTTGGCTTTTTGCCAGGTTTCGGAGCCCAGTCGGTGCAGTGGCGCCAGCTCGTCATCACTGCCGGTGTAGCGTGCGATCAGGTGCAGGTTGGCCACGGGCACATAAAGTTTGGCGCCTTCGGCGTACTCGAGGGTCAGGAATTCGGCCACCTGATTGTCGACTTCAAGCGTCGCCAAGCCTTGATAGCGGCCTACGCCATGGTCGATGTGAACCACTGGCGCGCCTTCGCGCAGCTCGGTCAGGTTTTTGATGACGGCGTCGTTGTTGGCATCGGCGCGTTTTTCACGGCGGCGGCGCTGCATCACCCGCTGGCCGAACAGCGGGCTCTCTGCAATCAGGGCCAGTGCCGGATCGTCCAGCAACAAGCCTTCATCGAGCGGGGCAATAGTGATTGCCAGGCGGTGTTTGCTGGACACGAAGTCCGGCCAACTGTCGACGGTTTTGGGGCGCAGCTTCAATCGCTCGAGCAGCTCCAGCAACACTTCGCGGCGACCGGCGGACTCGGCCGTGAACAGCACGCGGCCTTCAAATTGTTCAAGAAACCCGGAGAGGGCTGCCAGCGGCTGATTGGCCTTGGCCTCGATGGCAAGATTGGGCAATGGCTGCGCCGGGAAGCGTTCGCGGCTGCTGCCGGTGTCCAGATCATCCTGACTGGCGACCACCCGCGGCCAGCTCTTCAAGCGGGCAAAGCAGTCTTCGACCGGCAGGAACAGTTCGGCCGGCGGCAATAAAGGACGGGAAGGATCAACCCGACGCTCTTCGTAGCGGTTGCGCACGTCGGACCAGAAGTTCTCGGCGGCTTGTTCGATACCGGGCAGCGAAAATACCTGAGTGTCGCCGGGCAGGTAATCGAACAGGGTGGAGGTTTCATCGAAGAACAGCGGCAGGTAGTACTCGATACCAGCTGGTGTAATCCCGCTGCTTAAATCCTGAAAGATCGGGCAGCGTCGGAAGTCGACGTCGAAACGTTCGCGGAACCGTGCTTTGAAACGCGTCACGGCATCCTTCTGCAGGGGGAACTCCCGTGCGGGAAGCAAGCGAACCGAATCGACCTTGTCGATGGAGCGCTGATTCTCTGGATCGAAGGTGCGCAAGGTTTCGATTTCGTCGTCGAACAGGTCGATCCTGTAAGGCAGCTTGCTGCCCATGGGAAACAAGTCGATCAGTGCGCCGCGTACGGCGAACTCCCCGTGCTCGTAAACCGTATCGACACAGCGATAGCCGCTGGCCTCCAGGCGGGTACGCATCTGCTCGACATCCAGCTTTTGGCCAATGTCCAGCACCAGGCTGCTGCCAAGTAGAAACTTGGTCGGCGCCAGGCGGTGTAGGGCAGTGGTGATCGGCACTACCAAAACGCCATGATCCAGCTCCGGCAAGCGGTAAAGGCTGGCGATGCGCTGGGAAATGATGTCCTGATGCGGCGAGAACAGGTCGTAGGGCAGGGTTTCCCAGTCCGGGAAGTGCAAGACCGGCAGTTCGGGCGCAAAGAACCTCAATTCTTGCTCAAGGCGCTCGGCGCTTTGGCTGTCTGCGGTCAGAAGCAGGGTGAAGCGCTTGGCGGCGCTGGCCGCCTCGGCAATTGCGAGGCTCAGGGCGGCACCGGGCAGGTTGCCCCAGTGCTGTTTGCCTGCCGTAGCAGGAAGTTTGGGTAGTCGCAGGACGGGCACGGAAGGTTGAGCTCCAAGCGTTGCGGCAAAGAGGTCGATTGTAACGGGCCTGGGGGCTGGCTGTCAGTTGTCGTCTTAAGTGGCGCGGCAAATCCTTCGGGTAAACAGCAAAATGCAGCCCGTGACCCCTTGCCACGCCCCTAAAACGCACTGCAAAAACGCGGATAGCGATTTTTTTCACCTGTAAATATTGAGGCTTAATCGTTTCAGTCAAGCCTCATGACAGGCGCACATTGCCCATGGCCAGAGCCGGCGGCATAATGTAGCCCCTTTTTTCAGCCCCTACATGTGGAAGGTTCCCGTGACTCAGAAGCCCGACCAGTGTCTTGGTGAATGGATCGACCGTGAAGCACTCGCAGAAGCGATGATTCCGCTGATTGGTCAGCTCTACCGCAATAACAACGTGGTGAGCTCGATCTATGGCCGCAGCCTGATCAACCGTTCAGTCATTGCGATTCTCAAAGCTCACCGCTTTGCGCGTCATCGCCAGTCCGATGACATCGAATTGTCCGTGCACGAAACTTTCCCGCTGCTCAAAGCGATGAGCGAACTCAAGCTGGGTGCTGCTTCGGTAGACCTGGGCAAGCTGGCCGTCAAGTTCAAGGCCGAAGGCAATGGCCGTACCGCCGAGCAGTTCGTGCGTGAAGAGCTGGCCGACGTGGTAGGTCAGCAAAACGCCGAAGCCCGTAAAGGCACCGACGTCGTGCTGTACGGTTTTGGCCGTATCGGCCGCCTGTTGGCGCGCATCCTGATCGAAAAAACCGGCGGCGGCGACGGTCTGCGCTTGCGTGCGATCGTTGTGCGCAAAGGTGCCGATAATGATCTGGTCAAGCGTGCCAGTCTGTTGCGTCGTGACTCGGTGCATGGCCCGTTCGACGGCACCATCGTGGTGGACGAAGAAAACAACACCATCACCGCTAACGGTAACCTGATTCAGGTGATCTACGCGAAGAACCCGACTGAGGTGGACTACACCCAGTACGGCATTCAAAACGCATTGCTGGTGGACAACACCGGTGTATGGCGTGACGCCGACGGTCTCGGCCAGCACCTGGCGTGCCCTGGCGTAGATCGCGTGGTCCTGACGGCGCCTGGCAAAGGCAAACTCAAGAACATCGTTCACGGCATCAACCACGGTGAAATCACCGCTGACGACAAAATCATTTCGGCTGCTTCTTGCACCACCAACGCCATTGTGCCGGTGCTTAAAGCTGTGAATGACAAGTTCGGCATTGTGAACGGTCACGTTGAAACGGTTCACTCGTACACCAACGACCAGAACCTGATCGACAACTTCCACAAGGGCGACCGCCGTGGCCGTTCGGCTGCGCTGAACATGGTCATCACCGAGACCGGCGCTGCCACGGCTGCCGCTAAGGCGCTGCCTGAGCTGGCTGGCAAGCTGACCGGTAACGCGATCCGCGTGCCGACGCCAAACGTGTCAATGGCCATCCTCAACCTGAACCTTGAGAAGCCGGCCACTCGTGAAGAAATGAACGAGTACCTGCGTCACATGGCGCTGCACTCCGAGCTGCACAAGCAGATCGACTTCGTCAGCTCGCAGGAAGTGGTTTCCACTGACTTCGTTGGCTCGCGTCACGCGGGTGTAGTTGATGCCGAAGCCACTATCTGCAACGACAACCGCGTTGTGCTGTACGTGTGGTACGACAACGAGTTCGGTTACAGCTGCCAGGTAGTGCGCGTGATGGAAGACATGGCCGGGGTTAACCCGCCAGCGTTCCCGCGCTAAGCGTCTGCTGCAAGTGAAAACGCCCCGACCGGTTCGGGGCGTTTTTGTTTCTGCTCTGTAACGTTTACAGAGGTGTCACGCGTTGCCCGCCACAGCCGATTTGGCTGTGCGCAGTTCATGCGTGTTGCCACGAAACAGCACAACGGTCGCAATCAGCCCAAGCACCGCCGCCCCGGTCAGCCACAGGCCCGGGGCTGCCTTGTTGTCCAATACGTGGATCAAATAGGTGCACGCTGCCGGGGTGAACCCACCGAAGGTTGCGGTCGCCAGGCTATAAGCCAGCGAGAAGCCAGTGGTTCGTACTTCCACCGGCATGATTTCGGTGAGTGCCACCACCATCGCGCCGTTGTACGAGCTGTACAGGAACGACAGCCACAGTTCGACGATCAGCAAATGGCTGAAGCTCGGGTTGGCCACCAGCCATGACAGCGATGGGTAGGCGGTCAGAATCGCGAGAAGGGTCGCACCCAGCAGTAAGGGTTTGCGCCCGATCTTGTCAGACAGTGAGCCCATCACCGGTAGCCAGAAGAAGTTGGAGGCACCGATACAGACCGTCACCAACAGCGCATCAAAATCTGACAGATTCAGCTCTGCTTTCCCGAAGGTCGGGGTGTAGGCCGTGATCAGGTAAAACGACACAGTGGTCATCACCACCAGCGCCATACCGCCCAGTACCAGTCCAAAGTTCTGACTGATTGAACGAATGATTTCCCGCAGGGTTGGGCGATGTTCGCGAGCTTCAAATTCTGGCGTTTCTTCCATTGAGCGGCGAATGACAAAGATCACCGGCACAATCAGGCAGCCCAGCAAAAATGGAATTCGCCAGCCCCATTCGCCCATGTCTTGTGGGCTAAGCCAGTGATTCAAGCCGACACCAAGCAGCCCGGCAAAGACCACGGCGGCTTGCTGGCTGGCGGACTGCCAGCTGACAAAAAAGCCTTTGCGGCCCGGTGTGGCAATTTCTGACAAGTACACCGAGACGCCACCCAGCTCTACACCTGCGGAGAACCCTTGTAACAGGCGGCCTAACAGCACCAGCAGTGGCGCAGCTACGCCCAGCGTGGCGTAACCCGGTACACAGGCAATCAGCACTGTACCCATGGCCATCAGGGCGAGGGTGATGATCAGGCCTTTGCGTCGGCCATGGCGGTCAATGTAGGCGCCGAGGAAGATCGCACCCAGCGGGCGCATCAAGAAGCCAGCGCCGAACGTGGCCAGCGCGAGCATCAAGGAGGCGAAGGCGCTATTACTTGGAAAGAATGTGTTGGCAATGGCCGTGGCATAAAAGCCAAAGACCATGAAATCGAACATTTCGAGGAAGTTACCGCTGACAACGCGAAAAATCGCCTTGCCTTTACCTGCACTGGAGGCCATCAGAAATCACCCGCTGTTATCTGTTTTATGCGTATCCATGTTTTTAGTCGTCCACACTGCCTGTTCCGGGGCTGCGCCGGTCAGCAAAACAGTTTTGTAACCATATGTGTATCAAAATGTGTAGGCAACTAATGATGTGACTACCGATTGTTCACGGGGTTTGTGCCAGGAGTGTTTGGCGCAGTGTTTCGGGCAACCCTTCAGGGGCGAGCCAAATGCCCAGGTACGCTTTGGCAAGCGCCCTGTCTTTGGTGTTGAAGATGACCCGGCCATTGCGTTCAAGGTTCAGGCCCCGAACGGGGTCGTAATCCAGTGCATAGCGGTCACCGCGTTGGATATTGGCGAAGCTGCCTTGCAGTTTCTTTAATCCCGGGTCGAGGGCGCTGAGTGTGGCAGGGGAGTGTTGGCGCTTGAGAATGGCAGCAGAGGCCGTGGTGATGTCGCTGTGATCAAGGTCGCGCAAATAAAACAGTTCAAGGCGCACGTCACGCAGCTGTTCATAGGCGCGTTGGGGGCTGAGGTTGGCAGGCGTAAACAGTGCTGCAGCGTAGATGTCGGCCCACAGGTAGGTCAGCACGATTTGACCTTTGCGTTGCAGGGTTTGAGAACCATCTTGAAGCTGGGTGGGAAAATTCGCCTCCTTGATCGGTTTTGTCTCGTCTGCCAAGCAGTTAATGCTGTTCATCAACAACAGAGCGATCAATAGCGGGCGCATGAGGGGGCTCTCTGAATGATTAAATGGGACCAGTGGCGCGGGACTGCGATCAAGGCAAAGGGGCCTGCGGCGTTTACATTTCACGCAGCCCGTTTCTGTACCTTGAAGAGAGTTAAGGCCACTTCTCGATGTAGTGAACACAAAATTAGCCTACGACGAGACCAAGGGTTAATGTTCGCCGCGTTCAGGCTTCTATAGACTGTGCCCCACGTTTTGATCCTTCATGGCGCCGGCCGCGTCATGATTTAGCCGCAGGCGCCTGAAAATGCGCCGCGGCCCGTTCTGAGGAGTACGCATGGCTGTCTACAACTACGACGTAGTGGTACTGGGTTCCGGCCCGGCAGGAGAAGGTGCGGCAATGAACGCCGCTAAAGCAGGGCGCAAGGTGGCGATGGTCGACAGCCGGCGTCAGGTCGGCGGCAACTGCACACACTTGGGCACCATCCCGTCCAAGGCGTTGCGTCACTCGGTCCGGCAGATCATGCAGTTCAACACCAACCCGATGTTTCGGGCGATCGGTGAACCTCGCTGGTTTTCCTTCCCGGATGTGCTGAAAAGCGCCGAGAAGGTGATTTCCAAGCAAGTGACCTCTCGCACCGGTTACTACGCCCGTAACCGTGTGGACCTGTTCTTCGGCACTGGCAGTTTTACCGACGAGCAAACCATTGAAGTGGTCTGCGCCAATGGTGTAGTTGAAACGCTGATGGCCAAGCAGATCATCATTGCTACCGGTTCGCGCCCATATCGCCCGGCCGATATCGATTTCACCCACTCGCGCATCTACGACAGCGACACTATCCTCAGCCTGGGTCACACCCCGCGCAAGCTGATCGTCTACGGTGCTGGCGTGATTGGTTGTGAATACGCGTCGATCTTCAGTGGTCTGGGCGTACTGGTTGAGCTGGTGGATAACCGCGAGCAACTGCTGAGCTTCCTTGATTCCGAGATCTCGCAGGCGCTGAGCTACCACTTCAGCAACAACAACATCACCGTGCGTCACAACGAAGAGTACGAGCGTGTTGAAGGCGTCGAGAATGGCGTGATCCTGCACCTCAAGTCGGGCAAGAAGATCAAGGCCGATGCCTTGCTCTGGTGCAACGGCCGTACTGGCAACACTGATCAGCTGGGGCTGGAGAACATTGGCATCAAACCCAATGGTCGCGGCCAGATCAGCGTGGATGAGAACTACCGCACTGTGGTGCCCAACATCTACGCGGCAGGCGATGTGATTGGCTGGCCGAGCCTGGCCAGTGCGGCGCACGACCAGGGCCGCTCGGCTGCGGGCAGCATCGTGGACAATGGCAGCTGGCGTTTCGTGAATGACGTGCCGACCGGCATTTACACCATTCCGGAGATCAGCTCGATCGGCAAGAACGAGCAAGAGCTGACCCAGGCTAAAGTGCCTTACGAAGTGGGCAAGGCGTTCTTCAAGGGCATGGCGCGTGCGCAGATTGCAGGCGAGCCGCAAGGCATGCTGAAAATCCTGTTCCACCGCGAAACCTTGCAAGTACTGGGCGTACATTGCTTCGGCTATCAGGCATCGGAGATCGTGCACATCGGTCAGGCGATCATGAATCAGCCGGGCGAGCTCAATACCCTGAAGTACTTCGTCAATACCACGTTTAACTACCCGACCATGGCTGAAGCCTATCGGGTAGCGGCTTACGACGGCCTTAACCGGCTTTTTTAAGCGGCTCCGGCCGGTGGCCTGAGCCGGCCGGGGAGACCGATTTCAGCCATTCCCGAGGGTGGCAGTGGCCAAACCGGGAAAGTCTGTAATCAGGCTATCTACGCCGAAATCAGCGAGTCTGCGCATCAATGCAGGCTCGTTGACTGTCCATACCGACACATGCAAACCCTGACGCTGGGCTTTTTCCAGGCGCTCCGGGATGCAGAGTGTCCAGTTCAATGCCAGCATCTCGCAGCCATAGTTTTGCGCGACCTTCAACGGGTCGAGCCAGGCGTACTCTGCAACCAGTCCGCGGGACAAGTCCGGTGTCAGCTCGATAGCAGCCTTGAGCACTTCACGGGAACTTGAGGTCACGGTGACTTTATCCATCAGGCCGTGACGCTGGGCCATGTCGCGAATCGCCAGTACGGTGGTCGCCGCTCGCGTGCGTGACGCGCTTTTGACTTCCAGCTGCCAGTGTTCGAAGTCGCATTTTTCAAACAGTTCTTCGAGTCGTGGAATCGGACACGGATGCACCCAGCCAGGGCCGCCTTTGCGTGCGTCATAGGTCGCCAGGTCCGCTGCGGTGTGTTCAATCACCTTGCCGCGTCGGTCGGTAGTGCGCTTGAGCGTCGGGTCGTGGATCACCATCAGCTCACCGTCCTTGGACAGGTGCAGGTCGAGTTCGCAGCGGCGCACGCCGTGCTTGAGGCATTGCTCAAAGCTGGCGAGGGTGTTTTCGGGTGCTTCGCCTTTGGCGCCGCGATGGCCATAAATCAGGGTCACAATTGCTCCTTAATACACAATTCACAGCGTTGGGACGCGCTTACTCTTCTTCGGCTGCTTCGTTTTGTTCTCGGGCCAGACGGCGTGCCTGAGCCTGTTTCTGCAATATGTAACGGGCCAGCAACTGGCGCTGTGCGTCGGTGATGGCTTCGAACTCGGTGCCTATCTCGAATTGGCCGCTGCGCGGGGTGCAATGCGTGACCTTGGCGCGCAACAGCAGCCCCAACGCTTGCGGCATCAACACCAGTTTGATTGAGAGGTGGGTACCCGGTGAATAGGCGTTTGCATGCTGGAACTCGATACCACCTTCGGAAAGCTTGACCGGTTGCAGTTCGCCGATCTTGCCCAGTACGGTCTGCGCGACCACCTGGCTTAGCAGGTCGACCCGTTTGTTCAGGGTTTTTAGGTAACTGGAGAGGGTGCGGTCGCGTTCGCTGATCTGGCGCAGCAGGTGCTGCGACTCGAATTCACTCAGGTGTAACTCACTGAGTAAATTGAATAAAGGCGAAGCATCCTGCAACACTTCAGTGCTCGCGGCTTGAGGTGCCGACAGCGGGGTTATTTCCAGTGCGATCACATCATCGATACGGTAGTATTCGCGGCGATCTGCTTCATCTAATGTCGACATGGCGAACCCATGGTGGCGGCTGTGGTCTGAGTGTAAAGCTGCTTATCAGGCCCCGCCACAAGGACGTCTTCTTTTCCCTCGAACAAGCCCCGACATGTTCAGACCTCTCTTCGTATTTATCGGCACGCGTTATACCCGTGCAAAGCGTCGCAATCATTTTGTGTCGTTCATTTCTCTGACTTCAATGATCGGACTCGCCCTTGGCGTGATCGTGATGATTGTGGTGTTGTCGGTGATGAACGGCTTCGATCATGAGATGCGCACCCGTGTGCTGGGCATGGTGCCCCACGCGACCATTGTCGGCGACCAGCCGATCAGTGACTGGCAGTCGTTGGCCGCTCAGGTCAGGCAGAACCCGAAGGTGGAGGCGGTTGCGCCGTACACCCAGATGCAGGGCCTGCTGACCCATGACGGTAACGTGCAAAAGGTCCTGCTCAATGCGATCGATCCCGCGCAAGAACGCAAGGTGTCGATCATTGACCGGTTCATGTTGCAAGGTCAGCTCGACTCACTGGCGCCCGGCGGCTTCGGCATCATCATTGGCGACAAGGCGGCGAAAAAGCTCGGCGTGGCGGTTGGCGACAAACTGACGTTTGTGGCCCCGGAAGTCACGGTGACCCCGGCAGGTATGTTTCCGCGCATGAAGCGGTTCACGGTGCAGGGCATTTTCCATGTGGGCGCCGGTGAAATCGACGGCTATCTGGGCATTACTAACCTGCAGGATCTGGCGCGTTTGCAGCGCTGGAAGCCGGACCAGGTGCAAGGTTTGCGCCTGAAGTTCGACGACCTGTTCCAGGCACCTCGCACGGCGTGGGAAATCGCACAAAAGCTGGGCGATGACCGTTATTACGCACGTGACTGGACCCGCACCCACGGCAACCTGTATCAGGCCATCCGCATGGAAAAAGCCATGATCGGTCTGCTCCTGTTGCTGATTGTGGCCGTGGCGGCTTTCAACATCATTTCCACGCTGGTCATGGTGGTGAACGACAAGAAGGGCGACATCGCGATCCTGCGTACGCTGGGCGCTACGCCGGGCACGATCATGGCCATTTTTATGGTGCAGGGCACCGTGATCGGCGTGGTCGGCACTGCCATTGGCGCGGTGTTGGGCATGCTGGCAGCCTTGAATGTGAGCGCGGCGATCGCGGCCCTTGAAGGGCTGATCGGCCACAAGTTTCTGAACGCCGACGTGTATTTCATCGACTACCTGCCGTCGCAATTGCAGATGCAGGACGTGTTGATGGTCTGTGGCGCGGCATTGGTTCTGAGTTTCCTCGCGACCTTGTACCCGGCCTGGCGTGCTGCGCGCACCCAGCCTGCGCAGGCGCTTCGTTATGAGTGAGTTGGGCATGAAAGAACAAGCAGTGTTGAGTTGCCGCGACCTGGGCAAGTCCTACGAGGAAGGCCCGGAGTCAGTGGTGGTGTTGTCGGGCCTGCAACTTGAGTTGCACCCGGGTGAGCGCGTAGCCATCGTCGGCACGTCGGGCTCGGGCAAAAGCACCTTGCTTAATTTGCTCGGTGGCCTCGACACGCCGTCCTCCGGCAGTGTGTGGCTGGCGGGTGAAGAACTGTCGGCGCTGGGCGAGAAGGCCCGTGGCCAATTGCGTAACCGTTCATTGGGTTTCGTCTACCAGTTTCACCATTTGCTGCCCGAGTTCACGGCGCTGGAAAACGTGTGCATGCCGTTGTTGATCGGCAAGACATCGATTCCTGAAGCGCGGGAGCGGGCCATGGCACTGTTGACCCGTGTCGGCCTGAGCCACCGTCTGGAGCACAAGCCGGCCGAGTTGTCCGGTGGTGAGCGCCAACGCGTGGCCATTGCTCGTGCGCTGGTCAACAAGCCCGGGTTGGTGATGCTCGATGAGCCGACCGGCAACCTCGACGCCCACACCGCGCAAGGCATTCAGGACCTGATGCTCGAACTCAGTACCTCGATGCGCACTGCGTTCCTGGTGGTGACTCACGACATGAACCTGGCCCGTCAGATGGATCGTGTGCTGCACCTTCAAGAAGGTCGCCTGACCACGATTTAATCGGCCAAAACCCGGCGCCCTGACCGGTGCCGGGTCTTTTATTTTTTTACGGTGCCCGCGAATGTTCAGACCGTTATCGATTTTTATCGGCACGCGCTATACCCGCGCCAAGCGCCGCAATCGTTTTGTTTCGTTCATCTCCATGACTTCAATGATTGGCCTCGCCCTGGGCGTGCTGGCGATGATCGTGGTGCTGTCGGTGATGAACGGTTTTCAGCGTGAAATGAGTAACCGCATCCTCGGCATGGTGCCCCATGCCACCATCATTGGCGTAAAGCCCATTGATGACTGGCGCCCGGTGGCCGAAGCCGCCATGAAAAATCCAGAGGTCACGGCGGCGGTGCCGTTCACCGAGATGGAAGGGATGCTGTCCTACAAGGGGGCTATGCAGCCTATCCAGATCAGCGGCGTGGACCCGGCACGGGAAGGCGAGGTGTCCATCGTGACCCGGCACATCGTGCAGGGGCGCATGGAAGACTTGAAACCCGGCGAATTTGGCGTGGTATTGGGTGATATTACCGCGCGCCGTTTCCGCTTGGGCGTGGGCGACAAGATTACCTTGATCGTGCCGGAAGCCAGCACCGCGCCGGGTGGCATCACCCCGCGCCTGCAACGCTTGAATGTGGTGGGGATCTTCAAAGTGGGCGCCGAACTGGATGGCTCGATGGGGCTGATCCACGTCGCCGACGCAGCCACCATGCAACGCTGGGAGCCGAATCAGGTACAGAGCGTGCGCCTTGCGGTCAAGGACCTGTATGCCGCGCCGAGCGTCTCGGCTGAAGTAGCCGCCGGGTTAGGTGACGGCTACCGCGCGGATGACTGGACGCACACCCAGGGCAGTCTGTTCAGCGCCATGAAAATGGAAAAAACCATGATTGGTCTGCTGTTGTTGATGATTGTGGCCGTGGCCGCGTTCAACATCATCGCAACCTTGATCATGGTGGTGAATGACAAGGGCGCTGACATCGCGATCTTGCGCACCATCGGCGCCACGCCGCGTCAGATCATGGCCATTTTTATGGTGCAAGGCACGGTGATCGGCATTGTCGGCACCCTGATCGGTGGCGTGCTGGGCGTGATTGCCGCACTGAATGTCAGTGCGCTTGTGGGCTGGATGGAGCGGGTTTCGGGGCAGCACATCTTTAGTTCTGACGTTTACTTCGTCAGCAACCTGCCGTCCGAGTTGCAGGGCGCAGACGTGCTGCTGATTTGCACGGCGGGCTTTGTGCTGAGCTTCCTCGCGACGTTGTACCCGGCGTACCGTGCGGCGAAAATCCAGCCGGCCCACGCCCTGCGTTACTCCTGATCCTCGTACGTGTGCGCAGGCTGCTTGCTTGATGATCGAAGCATCGCAGCCTGCGGCAGCACCTACACCGACTGCGGCCTGACCGGCAGTTCAATCACAAACCGCGTCATCCCTTCCTGTGACTCACACCCAATCTGCCCGCCATGGGCGCGAATGATCGATTGGGTGATTGCCAGCCCCAAACCTGCATGCTCACTGCTGCCTTCCCGGCGTGCCGGGTCCGCCCGGTAAAACCGGTCGAACAGGCGTGGCAGTAACGCTGCCGGGATGCCGGGTCCAGTGTTTTCAAGGGTGATACGCACGCTTTGTGCTGACGGCGTCATGCGCACCCGGATCTCGCCGCCTGCGGGCGTGTAGCGCAAGGCGTTATCCAGCAGGTTGGACAGGGCCCGGCGCAGCATGCTGCGATCGCCTGCCAAGTGGCCGCTGCCTTCGTGGGTCAACTGAATGTGCGACTCTTCTGCCAGCAACGCATAAAACTCCAGCAAGGCTTCCACCTCTTGTGCAAGGTCCAGCGGTTCGCGCCTGGGTGTCAGCAGGCCGTGGTCGGCTTTGGCCAGGTACAGCATGTCGTTGACCAGCTGTGCCATCCATTGCAGCTCTTCGAGGTTGCTGTGCAGGGCTTCACGGTAGGCATCAATGTCGCGCGGCCGTGTCAGCGTGACTTGGGTGTGGGTCAGCAGGTTGGAGAGCGGTGTGCGCAGCTCGTGTGCAATATCGGCGGAGAAGGCCGACAGGCGCTGAAATGACGCGTCAAGCCGCTCCAGCATGGCATTGAAAGCACGCGCCAAATCTGCAAGCTCCGTAGGCATTTGCGCTTCGGGCAAGCGTGAATTTAGCGAATCAGCCGAGACGCTGGCCGCAATCGCGCTCATGCGGCGCAATGGACGCAAGCCACTGCGCGCGGCCCATGCCCCCAAGATTGCCGTGGCCAGCGCTGAGAGGCCGACGGTCATCCAGATCAAGCGTTGCATGCGCTGCAAGAAATGTTGGTGATGGGTGATATCCAGCAGCAACGTCAAGCGTGGCGCGTCCGGGGATTCCGGCTGGGGATTGAGTACGCGATAATCGGTGCCGTTTATTTGCAGGCTGCCCAATCCGGGTGAGGTGGGCAAATCGTTGGGCAGCCGGGATGAGCTGTCGAACCATACGTGACCGTCCGGGCCACGTACGCGAATGCTCAGATCGGGCTGATGACTCAAGTCTTGCAGCAACACCGGTAAACGCAGGGAGAACTGGTCCAGAGTGCTGACCCTGTGCAGCGTGCTGCGCAGTCCGGCAAGCCGGGCTTCCATCAGTTGCTGATCCAGTTCAACGAAATGCACCTCGCTGGCGCGTCCGAACAGCACCCCGGCGAACAGCGACACCACCGCCGTGCAACCCGCGAACAGCAGCGCCAGACGACTGCTCAGCGACAGACGACGCATCACGGCGTGCGCTCTTCGAGCACGTAACCCATGCCGCGCACGGTGTGGATCAGCTTTTGTTCGTGGCTGTCATCGATTTTCAGGCGCAGACGGCGGATGGCGACTTCGATGACATTGGTGTCGCTGTCGAAATTCATGTCCCACACCTGAGAGGCAATCAGCGATTTGGGCAGCACTTCACCCTGACGCCTGAGCAGCAACTCCAACAGTGAGAACTCCTTGGCAGTGAGGTCGATGCGCTGGCCGTTGCGTTCGACACGGCGGCGGATCAAGTCCAGACGCAGGTCGGCCAGTTGCAGGCTGGTTTCTTGGGGGGTACTGCTGCCTCGCCGCATGAGGCTGCGCACGCGTGCCAACAGCTCGGAAAAGGCAAAGGGCTTGACCAGGTAATCGTCGGCCCCCAGTTCCAAGCCATGAACGCGGTCTTCGACAGTATCACGGGCGGTGAGAAACAGCACAGGCATGTCCAGCCCGGCGCTGCGCACCGCTTGCAGGATTTGCCAGCCATCGCGTCCGGGGAGCATCACATCGAGGATCAACAGCGCATAGTCGCCGGTCAGGGCGAGGTGCTGACCGGTAATACCGTCAGCAGCCAGCTCGGTGATGAAACCCGCCTCGCTCAAGCCCTGACGCAGGTATTGCCCGGTTTTGGGCTGGTCTTCAACAATCAGCAGTTTCATGGGCGACCTATTTAAAAAATACCTCAGCCTTATACAGCGGTGCTTGCGGCGAAGGGTAATCCTGACAAAGTTGTAATCTTGCGGTCAGTTGACTGCCAGTGCCGAGGCTTAAAGTGGGGGAGTGTTCGAATAGTAGCCTTCTGGAGTTCCCATGACCCGACGTAATCGTGTAGCCCTTGCGGCATGTGTGCTGGCATTCAGTGTCTCGGCCGGTGCTTCACCGAGCAGTCATTCTGAGATCGGCCAGCCTGCTCCGGCTGCCAGCGCGACACGCACGATCAATATTGAAATGACTGATCTGGCATTTTCGCCCAAGACCCTGAATGTAAAGCCGGGTGAAACTGTGCGTTTTGTGCTGGTGAATAAGGGGCAGCTGCTGCATGAATTCAACCTGGGCGATGCGGCGATGCATGCCGAGCATCAGAAAGAAATGCTCAAGATGCAGCAAAGCGGGGCGATGACCACCACGGGCATGAACCACTCGGGTATGGATCACTCGGGAATGGACCATGGCGCGATGGGGCAGGGTTCGATGTCGATGACCGGGATGGTCCACGATGACCCCAACAGCGTGCTGGTTGAGCCAGGTAAAACCGCAGAGCTGACCTGGACATTCAGCGGTGCTCGCGACCTTGAATTTGCCTGCAATGTGCCCGGTCACTATGAGGCAGGCATGGTCGGGACGCTCAAAGTGGCGCCTTAAATCGTGAAGTTCGTCTGCGGGCGCTGAAAGCCGGGCGTAAACCCGATAGAATTGCCGGGTTTTTCTAGCCAGGTTTTTTGTCATGCATCCCGCAGCCGAACATTCGCCGCTGGGCAAGTCCAGTGAATACATCAGCACCTACACCCCGTCCCTGCTATTCCCCATCCCGCGAGCTGCGAAATGGGCAGAGCTGGGGCTGAGCGCCGAAACGCTGCCTTATGTCGGGGTGGATTACTGGACATGCTTCGAGCTGTCCTGGCTATTGCCGTCGGGTAAACCAGTCGTTGCCATTGGCGAGTTTTGTTTCGCCGCCGATTCGCCCAACATTGTGGAATCCAAGTCCTTCAAGTTGTACCTGAACTCCCTCAACCAGACCGTGTTTACGGATACATCAAGCCTGCTTGAGACCCTGACATCCGACTTGTCAGAAGCTTCGGGCAAGCCTGTCATCGTTCGCGTACGGACGTTGGATGAAGTGCAAGCTGATGGCGTAGGTGTTTTGCCGGGTGTGTGCATCGACGGGCTGGACATCACAGTCAGTGACTATGCGCAGCCGCGTCCTGAGCTTTTGGAGTGCGATGATTCGCAGGTGATTGAGGAAAGCGTTTACAGCCATTTGCTCAAATCCAACTGCCCGGTGACCAGTCAGCCCGATTGGGGCACCGTGGTGGTGCAATACCGTGGCGCTGCGCTGGATCACGCCAGTCTGCTGGCGTATCTGGTGAGCTTCCGCCAGCACTCCGACTTCCATGAGCAGTGCGTTGAGCGGATTTTTCTCGACCTGCAACGCCTGCTCAAGCCCGAGAAGCTAACCGTGTATGCACGTTACGTGCGTCGCGGCGGGTTGGACATCAACCCGTACCGTTCTACTGAAACGGTCGAGTTCAACAACGTGCGCCTGGTGCGTCAGTAAGGACCATTACCCGCAGGAGCAGGCTAGCGCCTGCGGGTCATCTGGCGTCAGGCGTTATTTAGCGCCTTCGCCCGTTCCAGCACGGCTTCAACGTGACCGGGAACCTTCACGCCACGCCATTCGTGACGCAACACGCCTTCTTTGTCGATCAGGAAGGTACTGCGGTCGACGCCCAGGTATTCCTTGCCATAGAGCTTTTTCAGCTTGATCACGTCAAACAACTGGCACAGGGCTTCCTCATTGTCGCTCAGCAGCTCGAACGGGAAGCCTTGCTTGGCCTTGAAGTTTTCGTGTGATTTCAGGCTGTCTCGTGAAACGCCAAAAATGTCGGTATTGGCTGCCTGAAAATCGGCGTAATGGTCGCGAAACCCCTGACCTTCGGTGGTGCAGCCCGGCGTGCTGTCTTTGGGGTAAAAGTAAATCACCACCTGCTTGCCTTTGAGGTCCGACAGTTTGACGGTTTTCTCACTGGTGGCCGCGATCTGGAAGTCGCTGACGGGTTGATCAATTGCAACAGCCATGGGTCGCTCCTTACATCGGGTTCTGTGGGCGCCAAGGTTCAATTAGCGCATCCAGGTTCAGCGCGTCGGCAAAATCAAGGAACTGATCGCGCAGCCAGCTGATTTGCACGCCTGCCGGCAAGGTCACGGTAAACGTGGCGTTGAGCATGGTGCCGCCGGTTTGCGGGGCTTGGTAGGTGTCGCAGGTCAGGTTTTCGAGTTCGACGTTGTGGTCGATGAAGAACTGGCACAGCTCATTGATGATGTCCGGGCGATACGCCGAACTGACATACGCCACGTAAGGCAAGGCTTGCGGGCGGGTTTCGAGCGCTGCACTGCGGATCACGTTGACGGTGAATGCGTGTTTTTTGGCCAGTGTTGGCAAACCGGCCTCAAGGCGCGCCAGGGCATCCCAGCTGCCGGTGACTTCCAGTACCAGTGCGCTGCACTCGCCGTGGCGCGTCAGGCGCGAAGTCACGACAGCGCAGCGGTTCTCATGGCTGGCACGGCACAGGACGTTGGTCAGCTCCATTGGGTTGGCGCCAAGGGCACTGATGACAAGGAATTGTTCGCGAACTGTGGGGGTGGACATTCAGCCTTCCTAAAACGATGAGTGGTCGGTACGGTCGGTGCACGCGCTGTCAGGGACCGCTGAATAGAGCGCGACTTGCTCGCACACAGTGGCCGTCACACAAGGTTTGGAAAATTGCAAACCTGGCACGGCGGCGTTTGGGTGGGGCTTTGAGCGCGATATAAAGAGCCGTAAAACAGGCCCGCGTGCACATCAGTACCAATCAAAGGCTGAAGGGTAGCGAAAAGCAGCGCGAAGGGGAATGCTCATCGGGCGCGCTGTTGCTTGTGCAAGGGTCAAGGCGCCAGTACCATTACGGCTCTCTTTTTCCGGCAGGAGCGGTTGCATGATTGCGGGCAGTATGGTGGCACTGGTCACACCTATGGATGCACAAGGTCGCCTGGATTGGGACGCTCTGAGCAAACTGGTGGACTTTCACCTGCAAGAGGGCACCAACGCCATTGTTGCCGTTGGCACTACAGGTGAATCGGCAACGCTGGATGTGAACGAACACATCGAAGTGATTCGTCACGTTGTCAAACAAGTCGCAGGGCGTATTCCGGTCATCGCCGGTACGGGCGCCAACTCGACCCGTGAGGCGATCGAGCTGACCACCAATGCGAAAGCGGCAGGTGCAGATGCTTGCCTGCTGGTCACGCCTTACTACAACAAGCCAACGCAAGAAGGCTTGTATCAGCACTTCAAAGCCATCGCTGAAGCGGTCGACATCCCGCAGATCCTCTACAACGTTCCGGGTCGTACCGCGTGCGACATGCTGCCTGCCACGGTAGTGCGCCTGTCGACGGTGCCGAACATCATCGGCATCAAGGAAGCCACAGGCGACCTGCAGCGCGCGAAGGACATCCTGGCCGGCGTCAACAAAGATTTCCTGGTGTACTCCGGTGACGACGCTACGGCTGTTGAGCTGATGTTGCTAGGCGGCAAAGGCAATATTTCCGTGACCGCCAACGTCGCCCCGCGCGCCATGAGCGACCTGTGTGCTGCCGCGATTGCGGGTGATGCCGTCAAGGCACGTGGCATTCACGAAAAGCTGATGCCGCTCAATAAAACCCTGTTTATCGAATCCAACCCTATCCCCGTGAAGTGGGCGCTGCATGAGATGGGCATGATGCCGGACGGTATCCGTCTGCCGCTCACCTGGCTCAGCGAAGCCTGCCACGAACCGCTGCGTCAGGCCCTGCGCCAGTCCGGCGTATTGGTTTAATTGAGGAAGCACTACGCATGAAGCGATTGGCCGGACTTTCCGCACTAGCCGTGATTATTTCCAGCACCAGCGGTTGCGGTTGGCTGTGGGGTCCAGAGGGTTATTTCCGGGACCGTGGCAGCGACTATCTGGAGGCGCAACAAACGGCGCCAATGCAATTGCCGCCGGGTGTGCAGACTGACAAGCGCCTTGTGCCGCTGTTGCCGATCCCGAGCAACGTGCCGGATGACAACGTTAAGGGCGAATTTGAAGTACCGCGTCCGCAGCCTTTGTTGGCTACCACCAGCGTCAGCGATTTCAGCCTGCAAAAAAGCGGCGACAGCCGCTGGTTAATGGCGCAGCGTTCTCCATCTGAAGTCTGGCCGCTGGCCATTCAGTTCTTCCAGGACAACGGCTTCCGTATTGATGAACAGCGCCCGCAAACCGGCGAGTTCACCACCACGTGGCAGGGCGCCAGCGAATTGTCCTCCCCGATGGCCCGTCACCTGGGCAGCAGTGGTCTGGCCGCAGACAGCGAAACCCGTCTGCGGGTCCGCATCGAGCCTGGCGTGCAGCGCAATACCAGCGAAATCTATGTGGTCAGTGCCAACCGCCCTGCGGGCAGCACGGCCAATGTTGATTTCACTAACCGTTCAGTCAACACCGGTCTGGATGCAGCGCTGGTTAATGAAATGCTGGTCAGCATGAGCCGCAGCGCCGACAAGGGCGGTACGGTGTCACTACTGGCGGCCCGCGATTTCGACACGCCGACCCGTGTGACCCTGAACGAAGATGGCAGCGGCAACCCGGTGCTGACCCTCAACGAAGACCTCGACCGTGCGTGGTCCAGCGTGGGCCGTGCGCTGGAGCAGGGCGAATGGCGTGTGGAAGATATCAACCGCACGTTGGGTCTGTACTACATCAACCTCGCTGAAAAAGCCCAGAAAAAAGACGATAAGCCTGGTTTCTTCGCCGGTATGTTTGGCAGTAAGCCCGACAAGGAAGAAGTCGAAGCCCGCGCCGAGCGCTATCAGGTTCGCCTGAGCAAGGTGGGCGACGCGGTGCAAGTGACGGTCGAAGAAAACATCAATACCGTCGCGTCGCCAGAAGTGGCACGCAAAGTGTTGAGCGTGATCCAGGACAACTTGGGCTGATCCTATGCGTTTTGCCGTTCTCGGCAGTGGTAGCCAAGGGAATGGCACGCTGATAGCCAGCGACAGCACCTATGTATTGGTTGATTGCGGTTTCTCTCTGCGGGAAACCGAACGCCGCCTGGTTCGGTTGGGCGTTAGCCCACACCAGCTGAGCGCGATTCTGGTAACCCACGAACATGCCGATCACGTGCATGGCGTGGGTTTACTGTCTCGGCGTTACAGTTTGCCGGTTTATATGAGCCGTGGCACCCAGCGCGGGATGCGCAAACCCCTTGAGCCTGCCGGTTATGTGGCGGGTGGCGAAACGTTGCAGATTGGTGCGTTGAACATCAGCGTTACCCGGGTCGCCCACGATGCACAGGAGCCAACGCAATACGTATTCAGTGATGGTCAACGGCGTTTCGGTTTGTTGACTGACCTGGGGTCCTATTGCGACGGCATACTGCACAGCTATCGTGATCTGGATGCGTTGATA
Organism: Pseudomonas sp. WS 5071; assembly: GCF_012985765.1. Taxonomy (NCBI): domain Bacteria; kingdom Pseudomonadati; phylum Pseudomonadota; class Gammaproteobacteria; order Pseudomonadales; family Pseudomonadaceae; genus Pseudomonas; species Pseudomonas sp. WS 5071. The sequence goes on from NZ_JAAQWY010000025.1 coordinate 80,895, forward strand.
ATTGAGTCCAACCACTGTCGCGACATGCTTGCCCGTGGCCACTACCCGTACTTTCTCAAGCAGCGGGTGGGCGGTCAGGAAGGACATTTGAACAACCATCAGGCTGCAAACCTGGTGGCCGAGTTGGGCTGGAAAGACCTGCAACATCTGGTGCTGGCCCACCTGAGCAGCAAGAACAACCTGCCGCAGCTGGCCCGGCAATGTTTCGTCGACACCCTTGGGTGCGACCCGGACTGGCTGCAACTGGCCGATCAAGATTCAGGGCTAGACTGGCGCACAATCGCCTAGCCCACCTACTTAGCATGCGGAGCCCATCATGGAAAAACGTGAAGAACTCTATCGCGGTAAAGCGAAATCGGTTTACAAGACTGACGACGCCAACCGCTTGATCCTGCTGTTCCGCAACGACACCTCGGCGTTCGACGGCAAGCGCATCGAGCAGCTCGATCGCAAAGGCATGGTGAACAACAAGTTCAACGCCTTCATCATGCAGAAACTCGAAGAAGCCGGCGTGCCGACCCAATTCGACAAACTGCTGGGCGACAACGAATGCCTGGTGAAAAAGCTCGACATGATCCCGGTTGAGTGCGTCGTGCGTAACTATGCGGCGGGCAGCCTGGTCAAGCGCCTGGGCGTTGAAGAGGGCATGAAACTCAACCCTTACACTTTCGAACTGTTCCTCAAAGACGACGCCAAAGGCGACCCGTTCATCAACGAATCCCACGTAGTGGCGTTTGGTTGGGGTACGGCCGAGCAACTGGTGCGCATGAAAGAGCTGTCGCTCAAAGTCAACGAGGTGCTGAGCAAGCTGTTTGACGACGCCGGCCTGATGCTGGTCGACTTCAAACTCGAATTCGGCGTGTTCCATGACGGCTCGATTGTACTGGGCGACGAGTTCAGTCCGGACGGCTGCCGTCTGTGGGACAAAGCCACCGGCAAGAAGATGGACAAAGACCGTTTCCGTCAGGGGTTGGGCGACGTCATCGAAGCCTACGAAGAAGTGGCAAACCGCCTGGGTGTTCCGCTTTAAGCAGTAAAAACGCGCAAGCATCTGATAGCACGCAGTTTTTTTGAAAATAAGGTTTGCCTGAATCAAAAGTGCTGTTATGATGCGCGCCGTTGGAGAGATGCCAGAGTGGCCGAATGGGACGGATTCGAAATCCGTTGTACTGGCGACAGTACCTAGGGTTCGAATCCCTATCTCTCCGCCATATTTTACTGAAAAGCCCCGTTTTTACGGGGCTTTTTTGTGCTCGCTGCATTTTGTTCCCCCATTTGTTCCCCCATCTGGATTTCGGTGATATTCGATCCGTGAAATCCGTCCTACTTTCCGCCGTAGGCGTCACCCATTAATGCGACGTGTGGGATTTTCTGCCTTGTTCAATTTGCAGGTGGTTTTTCGGCACGCGTCTGTGTTTGCGCTCAAATCAACCTTTCGCTAACAAAGTCATGCTCAAACGCAATGAAGTTGAGCGACCTCTTCACCCCCTTCATCCGCTTTTCGACCTCTCGACGTGCATCAGTCTCGTCGCCATTGAAAGGGGGATGGTTGGTCTCCATCGACGATTCCCACATCACTAGCAGCTCCACGTGGCGTTCTAGGTGCTTCATCGCCACGTCCAGTTGGCGTTTGAGCATGGCGTTCGCTTGCTTAGCTGCTTTCTGCTCACTTTGTGCGGCTTCCTTCAGTTGTTTGGCTTTCCTTTGCTGATCCTGGGCGAGGCTGTGCAGGCCATCAATGAGTTCGGTAACGATCGATGTTTCTGTCTGGCCGGGAGCGGCAGCCAGACGACGGAGTTTCTTAACGGTGGAGTTGGGTAAGGAAAAGGTGCATGCCTGTTTGCCATTGCTCGGTGACCGGTACCTGCGCTGTCGTAGGGCATTTTTCATGCGCTCGATCAGCTTGAGCCCGGCGGCATGCTTCTCAAAAAATCGGATGAGTTCGACAGTTCCGCTATAGCCCGGGTTTCTGCGTCGAGGCATTGACGCTGCGCTGGAACCAAGGCTGTTGGCGCGTTCTTGCAGGTAATGTTCGGCCCATGCCCATTCATCCCGGTGCAGCCACTTAAGGTCATTTTTGGCTGCTTTTTCCATCGGACTTCACTCCTCCTAAATGCCTTTTGTACTGTGACTTGAAGACGTTTTCAATAGTGACGATTAGCGTTACGGTAACGTTATGCGTTTTGATGAGCTATTTGATTAAGTTATTTTACAGGTGTAGAAACAGATGCTTAATTCATGGAGACTCCGGTTTGGCTTTGCATATCCAGCGAATGATCAAGGAGTTGACCGCCTGTGGTGCGGCGGCGCGTTTTCTCTTGGAAGCTATGGCATGCGCTGTTCTTCAGGATCCCAACGACCGCACTATCTACAGCGCCAAGGCGCTAGCTAAGCAGTTTCAGCTTTCTGAAACGCTGGTCAGTGCCGCTTTAGCTGAACTCCTGTCCGTCGGTCTAGTGTGTCGGTTGTCGCAAGTGGCCGGACGAGGCCGGCCGACAATTCGTTACCTACTTGCAGCGGGAGCGATCGCTACGCTGAGGGCCAATCAATGCCCATACAGGCTCCACTCCCAACACCTGCAACGGCTCTTCTCTGGAGCCGCAATGGTGACGGATAGGTTAGGAGAGCCTAAGGAGGGGCGGAAAGAGAGGGCGGCCATTACCAGGCTGGGTAAACCCGCACCCCGTGGTGCTCGCGGTCAATTGAGTGCCTGTAATCGTTTATTGCTGGGTGTTTTGCTGGCGCATGCGGACCGCTTTGGCGTGGTTCAGGGGGTTGGTAACGTAGATTTACGCCGTGCCACCGGGCTCGATACCGATAGCCTTAGGTATCGACTTCAGCGGTTAGTCGCCTTGGGGTTGGTCCGTCGGTGGGTGCCGGGATTATCCAGTTCGGTGTTTAGCGGTGGGAAGATCAGCAGTACGTATTACCTCAATCTGAATCATCCGATATTCGCTGTGAAAAGCAGTACTGCGGTAATGGTGCATGTGGCCAGGGACTGGGATGGCAAGCGTATTGATCACGGGGAAATTCTTCGGCGGGATATGCAGGCCCACAGAAGTAGGCACGGTGAAACTCAGTCTGAAACTCCCGGTGCGGTGATTCGATTTCTAGCAGGGCAAAAAATCGAAGTTTTCGAGCTGCTTCAGCACATGCTGTTGCGCCATGCCTCTGATCTGCTTTCTCGGCATTGGCTTGACCTTGATCGTGTTCACCCAATTGACGCTGGCTGGCTGCTGGCAAATATCGCTGCGGCGCTGCGCAAATCATTGGCACTCGAAGACGGGCAAGCGAACACTGAGTTAGAGGAGGTGGTCGAGCATTTTGGCCGTCTGGTGTTTGATATAGCCCGGGAGTTCAAGGTTAGGTTTGATCAGGTGACTTGGATCGGGTTTGAGCCAGGATGCCTGAGCATCCTGCCGGCATCGGCGAATGCGGGTTATCAAGTCATTACGTTGGTGCTGCAGCCGCCACCGTTGGGCGCTCCTGAGTGCATGGTCCTACGAGAAACAAGGCATGGTGTGGTTGAGCCTAAAACCTGGGAAACCGAGGCTGAGATGCCGCTGAAGGATCGACAATTCTGTGGGCTGGCTTCATCTCCGGCGAGACGGCTGGTGATGGGGTAAGTCATTTTTTACTAACCCTGCCTTTCCTCTGAGCCATACAGAGGAGCCCCGCTCATGCGAATCATCCGCCTTAAACAAGTCATCGATTCCACCGGCCTGGCACGGTCGACCATCTACAAATACATTGGGGAAAACACCTTCCCCAAACCAGTTTCGTTGGGTGACCGCTGTGTCGGCTGGGTTGAAAGCGAAGTGCACGACTGGATCCTGGCAAGGATCGAGGAGCGTGATCTGGCTGAGGGGACGGCGATCCGACCTAACCGCCTGAGTATGGCCAGCTAGGAAACCACCATAAACGCCATGACCGGCTGCCCACCGGTCATGGCGTTTATGCCGAAGGGCGGTATATCCACTTTCGGACGCCCTGTGCAGACCGAGCAATGTTGCTCCTCACTGCCCGGTCCACTGGGAGGCAGGAGGCTAGGTTTCCGACTGTGCCAGGGTCAGTGATCGATGGTTTATCACCGGAGTAGGTGCGTGAGTGAAACACACGGTGTGACCGTGAAAATGCACTCGGCGATCACGGTGCAGTCGAGAGTGTCATTTGCGGCACGGGTATTATGCTTTTACTAGCTATTCCTAACCTACCAATGGGCCAGAGTTGCACTAGCTCTCCTACCGGTACTAAGGAATCTCCGAACAAGCCTTCAGTTATGCGAGAATCCCCGCAACACCTGATCCGAGCCGCCCATGAGCCAGATGAGCTTTTCCGACTTTGAGTACGCCGGCAAGCGCAAGCAAACCCGCCGAGAGCGCTTCCTCGCCGAAATGGATCAGGTGGTGCCCTGGGCAGGCCTGCTGGAGCTGATCGAACCGTTCTACCCCAAGGCCGGCGGCGGTAGAAAACCCTATCCTCTGGAAACCATGCTGCGCATCCA
>NZ_JAAQWY010000026.1:0-82806 GCF_012985765.1 Pseudomonas sp. WS 5071
CTCGGCGGGTTTGCTTGCGCTTGCCGGCGTACTCAAAGTCGGAAAAGCTCATCTGGCTCATGGGCGGCTCGGATCAGGTGTTGCGGGGATTCTCGCATAACTGAAGGCTTGTTCGGAGATTCCTTAGGTATACAACGTCACAGCGTAAGTCGGTGTGTACGTGTTCAGTGTGCTCCAGCCTGATCGAGCCTGCCCTTGATTGAGGCCTCATTCAGCAACCTGCTCCCCCGTACGCGAAATTTCTATCACTGACCGTCGTATTAAAATCCTGTCCCTACATATAAAGAAAACAGGTTTTTGGCCGATGCGCTGGTTATTAGAGAGGTGCGTCCCGTGCGTCTCTGGGCCGGGGGCTGTTGATGAAAATATTTGCGCTGGGGTTGGCGGCATGTGTGTTGTTCGGGCTTTCCAATGAGGCTGTGTCTGAAACAGTTGCCATGAGTGGTGTCATCAAGTTTCAAGGCGAGATTGTGGAAGCAGGGTGTGAGCATGGTCGATTGGGGGCTGTGGATTATGGCGACAAAACCCAATTGATCGATGTCGCGCCCAATGTAGTGTTGGCGGTGAATATGGCGAGCAATGCCTGCCGAACGGGGCAGCTACCGTTTGTCGCGTCCTATCAGAAGCTAAACACCCCGGCCTACCGTAAAGAACAAGGGGTGCACAACGGCGTGGTGACTATTTCATACCTCTGAGTGCAACGCGGGGCGAGGATGGCAGGTATACTGCGCGGCTTTCTTCCTACCCCGCATTCTCCGGAGCTTTCATGACTTCCTCTAAACAACTGACGGCTCCAGAAACCGTGGCGGCCGAACAGGCCGAGCTGGAAACAACCGCGAACGCTGCCGACAAACCGGCCGTTCCAGCCTTCAGCTTTCCATTCAACCCTGCGGCATTTGCCCAAGCCAAAAAAGACAACCAGCCCTGGTATCAGAAATCGGGCAAGGGCGGTCACGACAAAACCCCGGGCGCGCCACCCCACGGCACCCGTAAAACCATGGGCAAACGTTAATTTTTGACGTCGAAAAACCGTCGCGAATCGCTGATTTTTAGCGTTTGTACGATTAACTTCGGCGAACCTGCGCCAGATCAGTATTTCGTTAATGGGTGCGCTTAGAGTCGACAGCCCTGCCGACTCCTCCCAATATTCCGAGCGCGCCTGTTATGAAAATCAATCTACCGATTACCGGCCGATCCGTTGATTTTGCACCCGACGCTAATATCCTCTCCACCACCGACCTCGACAGCCGTATCACCTATGCCAACCCTGACTTTATTCAGGTCAGCGGTTATGAGCTGAGTGAGCTGTTGGGCAGCCCCCACAATCTGCTACGCCACCCCGACATGCCTGCCGCGGCCTTCAGCCATATGTGGCAGACGCTCAAGGCCGGACGCTCCTGGATGGGGATGGTGAAAAACCGCTGCAAGAATGGCGACCATTATTGGGTCAGTGCCTACGTCACGCCGGTCATGCAAAACGGTGAAACCGTTGAGTATCAATCTGTGCGCACTTACCCAACCCCTGAGCGCGTTACGGTCGCTGAAGCGTGCTACGCAAGTCTGCGTGCAGGGCGGCTGCCGTTCTGGAAGCGTCTGCCAAGGTTGGGATTGGCCAATAAATTGGCCCTATACGTCAGTGCAATACTAGGTGCTGTCATCGCGATGGGGGCGGTGCTAATGCCACAGTTTGATCCGCAAGCCGGGTTAGGGCTCTGGTTGGCGGGCAGCTTAGTCAGTTCAGCCACCATCATCTGGATGCTCAAGCCTTTGAACGCGTTGACGCGCCGTGCCAAAGACGTGGGCGATAACCCGTTGAGCCAGCAGATCTATACCGGCCGCAGAGACGAGTTCGGGCAGATCGAGTTCGCGCTGGCTATGCTTCAAGCCCAGGTCGGGGCTGTGGTCGGGCGCATCGGTGACGCTTCCCGGCGCTTGGCCGGGCACGCCGGTCAACTGGTCGAGCACCTGCAAAGCAGCCATGACAGCACCTTGCACCAGCAGCTAGAAACAGATCAGGTGGCCACCGCAGTCAACGAGATGGCTGCCAGCGTGGCGCAAGTGGCGAGCAATGCACAGCAGGCATCGCAAGCAGCCGATCGTGTCGAGCAGGAAACCCGTGAAGGCTATGACTTGGTGATCAAAAGTCGCACCTCGGCGCAGCATTTGGCCAGCGAGTTGGTGCGAGCCACTGAAGTGGTTCATCACCTCGAAAACCACAGCAGTGAGATTTCATCGGTGCTGGAGGTGATACGCAGCATCGCGGAGCAAACCAACCTGCTGGCACTCAACGCCGCCATTGAGGCGGCACGTGCGGGCGATCAGGGGCGCGGATTTGCGGTTGTGGCGGACGAAGTGCGCGGCCTTGCGCAGCGCACCCAGCAGTCCACCTGCGAAATTCAGCAGATGATCAGTACCCTGCAAAACGGTGCGCGGGCCGCGGTGCAGGTAATGCAGCAAAGCAGTGAGTATGCGCAAAGCAGTGCTAATCAAGCGCAATTGGCCAGCAGTGCACTGGACGGCATCAGCCTGCAAATCAAGAAAATTACCGAAATGAGCGTGCAGATAGCCTCCGCCGTCGAAGAGCAAAGCGTGGTCAGTGAGGACATCAACCGTAATATCGCCGGGATTCGCAGTGCCTGTGAGGTTACCGTCGACGCCGGGCAGCAAAGTCAGCGTAACTCGGGGGATGTGGCAGATCTGGCGGCAGCCTTGCGCAGCCTCGCTCAGGATTTCTGGCAGTCCCGGCGTTAAGCGGCTAAACCGTTTCGTACTGGACCAGCGCCATGCCGTGGCGGGCGTACATGTCGCGGGCCTTGAGGTTGTGTGCCATGACCTTGAGGTCGACACAGGGTTCGCCGCGCTGCCGGAATATCGCAAACACGTGCTCCAGCAAGGCGCTGCCCAGGCCGCGGCCCTGATACGCGGGATCGATCACCAAGTCCTTGAGGTATGCGCTGGTCCAGGCCAGCGCAACGCCCACCACGCGTGTGGCGTGTAGCAGCACAAAGCACAACGCAGGATCGTATTCGGCATCGTGTGCCAAGGTGTGCTGCCATGCCGCAAAAGAAGACACGCTGCCCTGTCCGGCAGCGTAGCCCTCTACGAGTAAGGCATGCACCGGCTGAGTCAGAGACGCACTCAGGGTGCTCACGGTGTAGCCTTCAGGCCACGGGCGCGCAGGCGGTAAAGGGCCGCGCAAGTCTTTGCGCAGCAGCAGGCACGCCGCGCTCACGGGTTCAATACCCTTGAGCGGCGACGGTGCGGGCGGCTTCAATCAGGCATTTGGTCAGGTCGGGAGACGAGAACTTGGTCAGCACGGCGTTAGCACCTGAGAGGCGCGCTTTTTCGCTGTTCATCGCACTGTTGAGCGAGGTGTGCAGCAGCACATACAAGTGATTGAAGTCAGGGGTTTCGCGCAGGGTACGGGTGAACGCGTATCCATCCATTTCGGACATTTCGATGTCCGACACCACCAGGTTGATCTGATCTTTTGTGCCTTGCAGTTCCAGCAAGCGGTCGATGGCTTCTTTGGCGCTGCGGGCGGTGTGGCACTGCAAACCCAGATTGCGCAGGGTAATGACCGATTGTTGCAGGGCGACCTGACTGTCATCGACCACCAGAATCCGGGCATTGGCCAGTAATTCGGCTTCTTCCATGGTCACGGCGTCCGGGTCCTCGACGATGTGCGAAGGCGCGATGCCGTGAATCACTTTCTCGATGTCCAGCACTTGCACCAGCATGTTGTCGACCCGCGTCACCCCGGTAATGAACGAGCGCGAACCGCCCGAGCCATAGGGTGGCGGGCGGATGTCGGTACTCAGGCAATGAATGATCTTGCTCACCGCCTGCACATGCAGGCCCTGCTTGGAGCGGCTGACATCCGTGACGATCAGGCAACCGCCGTTCGGGTCTTCCAGCGGCTGCTCGCCGATGGCGCGACTCAGGTCGATAACCGCCAGCGAGGCCCCGCGCAGCACGGCAATGCCTTTCACGTGAGGATGCGACTCGGGCATTTTCGTCAGCGGTGGGCAGGGGATGATTTCGCTGACCTTGAGCAAGTTAATCGCCATCAGCTTGCCGCTGCGCAAAGTGAACAGCAGAAGCGAAAGAGAGTCTGCGCGGGCGTTGTGGGAGGACATAAAAACCTTCTGTGTAAAGAAATGCGCGCGGGCTTGAAGCCAACAGCAGCGGGCGATACAGGGTTATCGACCTGATTGGGTCGGTCTTTAACAAAACCCCGGATCAGTACCGGTTTAGGGTTTACGACGTTTGGCAGCCTTGCCCATAGGCGAGAAAATCGTTCAGTTTTGACTGTTGGCCGCATCCGATAACTAGCCACAGTAATAGCCGGGCTTTACGTGGGCAGAGAAACCCGCTCAGGTGCAAACCCTTGCGGATTAAATCGATTTCCCCACCCGTGAATCCGTAAGTGTGGAAAGCCGTTGTCCCGGCACCCGTGCGTGAGCCCACGATGACAGGGAGGTTGATTGCAATCGCCTGTAAAGCAATTGACCACTTTTCACTGACATGGCCAGCACCAAAGCCGGCGATCACCAAGCCTTGATAACCCATCTCCACCAGTTGCTCAAGAATCAGGGTGTCAGCTGATAGCGAGGCCTCCAGTAACGCGACTTTATGCGTGGTGCATGAGGGTATGGGCAAAGTCATGCGGGTAGCCCCGGGGTGCAGAAAGCGGGGCGTGTGTTCAATCATTAACCCCACTGGGCCGCCTGTCGCAGAGGTGAAGGCATTCAAGGCTAGGGTGTGGGTTTTACGAACCGAGAGTGACGCGTGAATCTCGCCATTCATGACCACCAGAACGCCTCTGCCTTTACTCGATGCACTTAGCGCGACACGGCAGGCATCTAGCAGATTGCCAGGGCCGTCAGCGCTTGCCTCGCTGGCTGAACGCATCGCGCCCGTTAATACCAAGGGGGTATCGTGTGGCCACAAGTACTCGAAAAAAGTTGCGGACTCTTCAAGGGTGTCGGTGCCCTGGGTAATGACCACGCCTTGAGCGCCCAGTGTGATCTGGTCATTGGCCCATTCCAGCACCTGCAGCAAAAAATCAAAATTCACTGAGGCGCTGGGCAATAGGCTCAGACTTTTAATCCGTATGTGAGCCAATGCGCCGAGTTCAGGTACAGAGGCCAGTAATTCAGCGCCGCCCAGCGACGGAGTAATTCCTTCACCGGGTTCACCGCGTTGCATGCTGAGGGTGCCGCCCAGTGTTGCGATGGCAATTGTCGGTCGATTCATGCTGTCCTCACTGATACGCAGGTGCGGGTTTCTGAGGTCGAAACCCGCCACGCACGCCGGGCAAAGGTTAGTTTACGAGCCAAAAACGGATGGCTGGAACGATTAGTAAAGTACTGATTGCCATCGACAGGACGTTGCCGATGTAAGGGTGCACATACGTTGGTAACCGCTGAGCAATGGCGCAGGCCAAAGGCGGTGCGATCAAAGCCCCAAAAAAGGCACTGATGATCACCACTGTTGCACTGCCGCCGCAGGTCAGCACAGCTGCCGGGACCACTGAGACCAGCGGGACATACGTGGGATACCAGCCTCTTATCTGCCATTGATGCCGCCACATCGTCACCCCCAGCAAAGAGGTCAGCGCTTGCCCTGCAATCAGCTGCAGCACGAGTCCTGAGCCATAGGCGGGGCTTAGAGGGTTTAGTCCATAGGCGAGCAGCACGCCCAGTAACAAACCCAGGCTCGCCCACTCATTGCCAAAGAAAGGCGCTTCGGAAAAGTCAGCCAGAACGCGGCGTACCGTCCATAGCAGCCCGTAGTCCGGTGTTTTTGTCGCGACAGGTTGAGCACATTCAGGTGCAGATCCAGGCGCGCGACTTACCAGAACAGGTATTGCGCGACACAACATAAAAGCAGCCACGCTACCGAGTGCCATCCCCAGCACATTGCCAATCACCACTGGTAACCCCAAGGGTACGCACAGAAAGTTGACGAACAACAGACAAGCCGGAGTGACGAGTAACGCACCCAGAACGGCCCCGTTAAGGGTTACTTTCCAGCCTCCACCAAAGAATAGGACCATGGCGGCGGGCAATGATACAAATGCAGCGAATGTGGGCTGCCACGTATCGGCGGTCAGGGTCCAGCCCCACAACGCATTGCTCAGTAATAACCCCAATAGGGAGCTGGTCACCAGCCATGGCCACAGTCCGGAGCCGTAACTGATGCTGAAGCCTTGCCACGCCGGTGCGTAACGACTGGTCCAGTAGCCCAAGGCAGCTCCAAGCAGCAAGCCGAATGAAGCCAGTTCATGCTTGTAGAAAGCGACCTCGGTGATGTCTCCGAGTATCCAGCGCAGCCAGGACATCGGGGAAGGCAGCTCAGCCATCATTTCGCTATATCTTGGCCAGTGTCCTGGATTTGAGTCCGTGTAACTCAGCGCCATCCAGATCGAAAACGCCCCGACGGCCAACCCGGCAGCCATGATGATCCCTGACAGGCGGGCAGCCGTGAGTGATGTATTGCGTACAGGTGAGGAGTCCATGGCGGCATCCTCATCAGCGTGGCAGGCAAGGGTGGTAGCAATAGCCGAGCATCGAGTCATACAAGTCAGTACGACGATCCCGGTGCAGATCGTTCAAGTTGTTCCAAATTGGTGCGCTGCGTGCGCTAGCCAGATCAATATCGGCGTAAAGGATGGTTTGCGTATCTGCCGGTGCGACCTCGCCAATGGGCCAGCCATTGGTGCCAGCGATCAGCGAGCAACCCAAATAGCGTTCACCCTGTTCTTCGCCGATACGGTTGGCCGCCGCGATATACACGTTATTGACGTGGGCTGCGGTCATTGTCAGGTAGGAGGCCATGCATTTACCCGACGCATCGAACAGCGGCGGGGGTGTCCAGACCCAGTTGTTCAGGTTACAAATGATGTCGGCGCCTTGCTGGGTCAAGAGACGCGGCACTTCGGGGAACCAGATATCCCAGCAGATCAGCAGGCCAATGCGCCCGATCGGCGTTTCAAACACGGGGAAGCCCAGATTGCCGGGTGTGAACCACAGCTTTTCCCGATTCCATAAGTGGGCCTTACGGTATTTACCGATAAAACCGTCCGGCCCCAGCAACACAGCGGTATCGAACAGCTGCATGCCGTCCCGCTCCGCCAGCCCGGCTACCAGATAAACCTGATGCAACGCGGCAAAATCCATCCAGGCCTGGGTGCTGGGACCATCAGGAAGGATCTCGGCGTGCAGGAAAGCATCCTGCCGATTGGCGAAGAAATAGCCGGTGTTGGCCAGCTCGGGAAGGACAATCAACTCCGCCCCATTCGTAACGGCCTCCATGGCCAGGCGCAGACTGTTGTGCAGATTGTCTTGGCGATGCCGGATGCCGACTTGAGGATCAAATTGCACAACCGCAACGCGCACTTCACTGATGGCTTCGCTCATGACTGACACCTCAGGTAATTGTCACCGGGTTGTCAGTAAGGCGATTTGTAAGGTTGCGGGTCTATCGTCCGCATCCGTTCGGCCTGTAGTTCATTGCTCTGAAATTGGTGGGATCCGTCATTTTTCTTACGTTGCAAAGGGTATTGGCGCAGTGTGCGGCGGGCGCCCATGGCGCGTTGCCCTGCATCTATTTCAACCCCAGTCGCTTGGCCAAGCGCCCCAGATTGGCCCGGTCCAGCCCCAGTTCACGCGCCGCGCTGGCCCAGTTGTGCTGATGGCGTTCCAGGCACGCGCTGATCAAGGTTCGTTGATAGTGCTCTGTCGCTTGACGCAGATCTCCCAAGGCGTCGGGAGCCTGGGCGGGTGTGTCCGGCGCAGCCTTGGTGGCGGGGGTTGAAGGCAGATCAAGGTCGTGTGCCGTCAGTGTCAGGATGCGCGGGCGTGTGGGGCAATTGCCCAAGGCTTTCAAGGCGCTGCGGCCTATCAGGTGTTCCAGTTCGCGCACGTTGCCCGGCCAGTCGTAATGCACCAGCGCGGCCTGTGCGTCTGGGCTCAGGCGCAAGCTGCCAAGGCCCATGCGTGAACGGTTTTGTTCAAGGAAGAAGCCGCTTAGCAGCAGCACGTCGCGCCCGCGTTCGCGCAGGGCGGGCACTTTGAGCGGGTAGACGCTCAGGCGATGGTAAAAGTCGGCGCGGTAGCGACCGCTGCGCACTTCTGCCGCCAGATCGCGGTTGGTGGCGGCAATCAGGCGGACGTCGACGCGATGCTCTTGATCCGAACCCAGGCGTTGTAACTGACCGCTCTGGAGCACGCGTAGCAGTTTGGCCTGCACCGCGAGTGAAAGCTCACCCACTTCGTCGAGGAACAGCGTGCCGCCGTTGGCTAGTTCGAATTTGCCCCGCCGATCCTGGGTGGCCCCGGTGAAGGCGCCGCGCACGTGGCCGAACAGTTCGCTCTCGACGAGCGTGTCGGGTAGCGCCGCGCAATTGAGGCTGATCATCGGTTTGTCGGCCCTGGGCGAGGCGGCATGAATCGCTTGCGCCACCAGCTCCTTGCCGACCCCGGTTTCGCCGGTGATCAGGACCGTCAGGTCACTGCTGCCCACGAGTGCGATCTCATCGAGCAGGCGTTTGTGAACCTTGCTCTGGCCAATCAGCTCTTTGTTGGACGTGCCGTTGGCCTGACGGTACAGCTCGGCTTTCAACTGCTCGTCTTCAACCCGCAAAGCCAGGCGTTCGATGCGCCGGGCAACATTGACGGTGGCGGCCGCAAGGCTGGCGAACGCTTGCAGGGCATCAAGCTCGATCGGCTCGAAACGTTTGGGATCAAGCGCGTCGAGGGTCAGCAAGCCCCAGGGCTTTTCGTCAATGAACAGGGGACAGCCCATGCAGTCGTGGATTTCCAGATGCTCGGCCAGCCCGTCGACCAACCCGTCGTAGGGGTCGGGTAGCTCGCAATTACTGGGGAAACGCGTTGGCCCGCGGCTACTGAGCAGCACCTCAAAGCGCGGGTGCTCGCTGACGTTGAACCGACGCCCCAATGTGTCGAGGCTCAGGCCGTCTACGGCCAAGGGCACCAGCCACTCGCCGTCCAGACGCAGCAAGGCTGCAGCATCGCAAGGCAGCAGGGCGCGCATGGCTTCGAGCAGGCGGCGATAACGCTCGCTTTCTGGCAGATCGCGAGACAGGTCGTCGACCAGTGGCAACAGTGTGGTAAGCAGGAGTTTTGCAGTCATTTTGACCTCGTGTAGTCGTAATGACTATATATCAGATTGAGTCAAAATGACTATTTTGGATTTAAAAGGCTGTTTTTAAAGGGTTTTAAAGTTGGCACGGATTCTGATACCTGAACGCTCATCGAATGTTAGTCAATGCCTACGTGCTCTGGAGTCACCCTTATGCTTACTGCTCAGGATCGTGCCATCGTCAAATCCACTGTGCCGCTGCTGGAAAGCGGCGGTGAAGCTTTAATCACCCATTTCTACCGGATGATGTTGTCGGAATACCCCGAAGTACGCCCGCTGTTCAACCAGGCCAATCAGGCCAGCGGCGATCAGCCCCGTGCCTTGGCCAATGGTGTGCTGATGTACGCACGCCATATTGATCAGCTCGACCAGTTGGGAGACCTTGTAGCCCGCATCATCAACAAGCATGTGGCGCTGCAAATTCTGCCGGAGCATTACCCGATTGTCGGCAAGTGCCTGCTGCGCGCGATTGAAGAAGTGCTGGGCAGTGACATCGCCACCCCTGAAGTGTTGGCAGCGTGGGGGGCGGCGTATGGACAACTGGCCGATATCCTGATCGGTGCCGAAGCGGCCATTTATGACGCAAAAGCTGCTGCACCGGGCGGCTGGCGCGGTGGTCGGGCGTTCAAACTGGCGGCCAGAATCGACGAAAGTGCTGAGATCACATCTTTTTACTTCCGTCCCGTGGACCAGCAACCGATCCTCGACTGTGAGCCGGGCCAGTATATTGGCATCAAGCTGGACATCGACGGTGTGGAAGCGCGTCGTAACTACTCGCTGTCGGCGCTGGCGCAGGTGGGTCGTTACCGCATCAGCGTCAAGCGCGAGGCGGGCGGGGTGGTGTCCAACTACCTGCATGATCGCCTGCAAGTGGGCGACATTGTTGAGCTGTTCCCCCCAGCCGGCGAGTTCACTCTGACCGCCAGTGACAAACCGCTGGTGCTGATCAGTGGCGGCGTCGGCATTACGCCAACCTTGCCGATGCTGGAAAAAGCGTTGACGACTCAACGGCCTATCCACTTTATCCATTGCGCGCGCAATGCCGAGGTGCACGCGTTCCGTGGCTGGGTGGATGAGTTGGCGGCGCAATATCCACAGTTGCAGCGTTTTTACTGCTACGCCGAACAGGATGGGCAGGGAGCGACCGCCGATCACGTGGGGTTGCTGACCGCCGAACTGCTGGATAAATGGTTGCCTGCGGACCGTGATGTCGACGCATACTTCCTGGGCCCCAAGGGTTTCATGAGCGCCATCAAACGTCAGCTCAAGGCGTTGGGTGTTCCTGAACAACAAAGCCGCTACGAGTTTTTCGGCCCCGCTGCTGCATTGGAATAAAGCGGTTCTGGTCATCCGCCTAACCGGCTGATACACCTACGCCCGCAGTGTTCGTCTGCCTCCCGCGCCTTTGAGTGAAAGCGGTCAGAAGAGCACGGCGGGCGTTTTGTTAATCGCGCTTTAATCCCTCCCGTTGTTAATTCCCTTCCTACAACTGCCTTACATCCATGCAGGAGGTCTGGGTGTAAACTGCGCGCTTTGTGACGGCCGGACGGCCCTTGGACAATCAGGCAAAAGGAAACACGATGACGGACGACATGATGCGACTGGGGCGCGAAAAGCGCTTTCTGGTCTTGCTGGGGCTGATCTGCCTCGCCCTCATTGGTGGTGCGCTGTATATGCAAGTGGTGCTGGGGGAGGCGCCTTGCCCGCTGTGCATCCTGCAACGCTATGCGTTACTGCTGATTGCTATTTTTGCTTTCATCGGTGCAGCGATGCGCACCCGGCGCAGTATCACGGTGTTTGAAGGGCTGGTGGTGTTGAGCGCCATTGGTGGGGTGGTCGCGGCGGGGCGCCACGTGTACATCCTGGCGAACCCTGCGGTCAGTTGCGGCCTGGACGCGCTGCAACCAATTGTCGACGGTTTGCCGCTGGCTGCTGTATTCCCGCTGGGTTTTCAAGTCGATGGCTTCTGTTCGACGCCTTACCCGCCTGTGCTTGGCCTGTCGTTGGCGCAATGGGCACTGGTGGCGTTCGTGTTGACGGCCGTGCTGGTACCGTTGGGCATTTACCGCAATCGCAGCAAGCCTGCCTGACACACTGAATCAGGTTGCAACGGCCTCGTTCTTGTGCTCAAGAGCGGGGCTTTTTTTCGCCCACGAAAAATGTGAATAGCATGTGATACGGGGCAGTGAAGGTGCGCTCGGGGCTGCGACATATTGTCACGGAGAAATTGTCACAGGGTATGTTTTCATTTCACAATACACGGCTGAAACGTCTCACTGGTGTCCCCGCTCATGAGGCGTTTTGACGCTGAGGCAGGGCTTGAAAAAGCCGCCGCTAAGCACCATGAAAAACGCTGCAAGCCTTTTTGTTTGGGCGTTTTGGAGTGTTGGCGAAGGTCTGAGCGTGCGCTAAAAAGGGGCGGATACAGCTTGGGGGAAGGGCGTGCTACAAGCGCGTCAGGGAGGGGCTTTAAACGCGGGCCGTAATAATAGTGCGGGATTGTTACCACAGCCGAGATTAATTATTTCGGGATGAGACATGGTTTATAGAGAGCTACCTAACTACAATCGCCCGCACTGAACGTCCAGCCTGCTCATCCCTGAGCCCAAGCGGGAAGTTGAAGGTCGCCTGGGTGGTTGTGACAGGCTTTCCATGCGACTCCCAAGGTACTGGCAACCCTTCTAAGTTCCGCACCAAATGGAATTGGTCTGTGACAAGGCCTTTGACCAAGTATCGAATAAGAAATCACTGCTAACCCAGGAATTGCCCAGTCGCTTCACCGCGATGAAGCAGGCCCTTATTCAATCCGGAAAATTGCCAACCCTTGGCAGGGTGAAGTGTTGGCGGAAAAAACCAACTGCATTGTGCAAGCTGTTTTAGAGGTCGTGAGATGACTAAAAAAAGGTACCCCAGACTCTTTGGCTTATTGCCACTTTTCGGCATGTTGTTGCTGGGAGGCTGCAATATGACGTTGCTCGATCCGGTGGGGCAGATCGGCGTCGATGAAAAGAATCTGATCATCACTGCTACATTGCTGATGCTCTTGGTCGTGGTGCCGGTCATCTTGATGACCCTTGTTTTCGCGTGGAAATATCGCGCGTCGAACAAGAACGCCACCTACGCACCAAAATGGTCGCACTCCACCAAGATTGAAGTTGTGATCTGGACGGTGCCTATCCTGATCATCATCGCGCTGGGTGTGATCACGTATAAGTCGACCCACGCGCTGGACCCGTATCGTCCGATTGAGTCTGACGTCAAGCCAGTCACTATCGAAGTAGTGGCCATGGACTGGAAGTGGCTGTTCATCTACCCGGAACAGGGTATCGCCACCGTCAACAAGATCGTGTTCCCGGCCAACACGCCGGTGAATTTCCGTATCACGTCCGACACGGTCATGAACTCGTTCTTCATTCCTGGCCTGGGCGGTCAGATCTACGCCATGGCCGGTATGCAGACCAAGCTGCATTTGATTGCTAACAAGAACGCCGAGCTCGATGGCATTTCAGCCAACTACAGCGGTGCGGGCTTCACTGGCATGAAATTCAAAGCAATCGCGACTTCCCAGGCTGAGTTCGATGCATGGGTAAGTGAAGTCAAAGCGTCACCTAAACAGCTTGATACAGCTGAATACGAAGCCTTGACCAAGCCAAGTCAGAACAATCCCGTTGAGCTCTACTCCTCGGTCAAACCGAACCTGTTCCAGACCATCATCGACAAGTATGAAGGCATGAAACCAGGCAAGCCGGTGCAGCACGAGAAGAAAGAAGTGGCCGGGACCGAAGGTTTGGACACCAGTTCGCATTCAGCTGCCGGGGCAGAGGAGTAAACGATGTTTGGTAAATTAAGTCTGGACGCCATACCGTTCCACGAGCCGATAGTGATGGTGACCGTCGCTATGATCCTGCTCGGTGGTCTGGCGTTGGTTGCAGCACTCACGTACTACAAAAAGTGGACCTACCTGTGGACCGAATGGCTAACGTCAGTCGACCACAAGAAAATTGGCGTGATGTACATCATCGTTGCCATGATCATGCTGCTGCGCGGCTTTGCCGACGCCGTCATGATGCGTACCCAACTGGCCATGGCCACTGAGGGTTCGCCTGGCTACTTGCCTCCTGAACACTATGACCAGATCTTCACCGCCCACGGTGTGATCATGATCATCTTCATGGCGATGCCATTCTTCACCGGCCTGATGAACCTTGCAGTGCCGCTGCAGATCGGCGCACGTGACGTTGCCTATCCGTTCCTGAACTCCCTGAGCTTCTGGCTCCTGGTGTCGGGCGTGGTACTGGTCAACCTGTCGCTGGGCGTCGGCGAGTTCGCCAAGACCGGCTGGGTTGCGTATCCACCGTTGTCGGGTCTGGCGTACAGTCCGGGCGTGGGTGTGGACTACTACATCTGGGCGCTACAGCTATCGGGGTTAGGTACGACGTTAACCGGGGTTAACTTCCTGGCCACCGTGCTGAAAATGCGTACCCCTGGCATGAAGATCATGGACATGCCGATCTTCACCTGGACCTGCACCTGGGCAAACGTTCTGATCGTGGCTTCGTTCCCGATCCTGACCGCTACCCTGGCGTTGCTGACACTTGACCGCTACTTGGATTTCCACATTTTCACCAACGAACTTGGTGGCAATCCAATGATGTACGTCAACCTGTTCTGGGCGTGGGGTCACCCTGAGGTTTATATCCTCATTCTGCCGGCGTTCGGGATCTTCTCTGAAGTCATCTCGACCTTCACTGGCAAGCGTCTGTTCGGTCACCACTCGATGGTCTACGCCAGCGGCGCGATCTCGATCCTGGGCTTCATGGTTTGGCTGCACCACTTCTTCACCATGGGTTCGGGTGCCAGCGTCAACGCCTTCTTCGGTCTGGCAACGATGCTGATTTCCATCCCGACGGGGGTGAAGCTATTTAACTGGCTATTCACCATCTATCGCGGTCGTCTGCAATTCACCAGCCAGGTGATGTGGACGCTTGGCTTCATGGTGACCTTCGCCATCGGCGGCATGACTGGCGTATTGCTGGCCATCCCGGGTGCTGACTTCGTACTGCACAACAGCCTGTTCGTGATTGCTCACTTCCATAACGTGATCATCGGCGGTGCTGTATTCGGTTACATCGCTGGTTTCAGCTTCTACTTCCCTAAAGCGTTCGGCTTCAAACTGAACGAGAAATGGGGCAAGGCAGCATTCTGGTTCTGGATCACCGGCTTCTTCGTTGCGTTCATGCCGCTCTATGCACTGGGCTTCATGGGCATGACCCGTCGTCTGAACGCCACTACCAACCCTGAGTGGGTGCCTTACCTGTACGTAGCGTGCGTCGGTGCTGCACTGATCGCCGTCGGTATTGCGTGCCAGTTGATCCAGCTGTACGTCAGCATCCGTGACCGCAACAAGCCTGAGAACGCCTGCGAATTCGGCGATCCATGGAATGGTCACACCCTGGAATGGTCGACTTCGTCGCCACCTCCTTTCTACAACTTTGCCGTACTGCCAAAAGCCGACAGCATTGACCCGTTCACTGAGGCCAAGGAAAACGGTACTGCGTACCAGGCTCCTGCCAAGTACGAACCGATCCATATGCCAAACAACACCGCGACTGGTGTGGTGATGGGCGCACTGCTGACCGTATTCGGTTTCGCAATGATCTGGCACATCTGGTGGTTGGCGATCGCCAGCCTGGTTGGCACCGTGGCGTACTTCGCGATCCATGCTGCCCGTGATGACCAGGGCTACATGGTGCCGGTGGAAACCATCGAGCGCATCGAAGCCGAGCAGCATAAGCGTCTGGTAGCAGCTGGCAAGATTCCGGCTACCCGTGTTGAAACCAAGTTGGAACAGGCATAAACCATGTCGAACTTAGCGACTCATGCTGGACACGCCCATGGTCACGACCATGGGCACGATGACCATCACCACGACTCGGGCGAGACAACCGTATTTGGTTTCTGGCTCTACCTGATGACCGACTGCATCTTGTTTGCGTCGATCTTCGCGGTATACGCGGTACTGGTTAACAACGTAGCGGGTGGCCCATCGGGCCACGACATCTTCGAGCTGCCGTACGTGCTGGGTGAAACCGCACTGCTGCTGGTCAGCTCGATCACCTACGGCTTCGCCATGCTGGCGTTGTTCAAGGGCAAGAAAAGTCAGGTGCTGTTCTGGTTGGCCCTGACCTTCCTGTGCGGTGCAGGCTTCATCGCCATGGAAATCAACGAGTTCCACCTGTTGATCTCCGAAGGCTTTGGCCCGAGCCGTTCCGGCTTCCTGTCCGGGTTCTTCACCCTGGTCGGTACCCACGGTCTGCACGTGACCAGCGGTCTGATCTGGATGGCGATCATGATGTATCAGGTCCAGAAAAAGGGCCTGACGGCGACCAACAAGACGCGTCTGAGCTGCCTGAGCCTGTTCTGGCACTTCCTGGACGTGGTGTGGATCTGCGTATTCACCGTTGTTTACCTGATGGGGACTCTGTAAATGGCTAACGCACATTCTGACGGCGCGAACCACGGCAGCGTGAAGTCCTACGTAATCGGCTTCATCTTGTCGGTGATCCTGACCGTCATTCCGTTCGGGCTGGTGATGTACCCAACCCTGCCAAAAATGACCACGCTGGCGATCGTGCTGTTGTTCGCCGTGATTCAAGTGATCGTTCACCTGGTGTATTTCCTGCACTTGGACCGTTCGCCTGCACAACGCAATAACGTCGCCGCGCTAGTGTTCTCGGCGCTGGTTATTGTGCTGTTGGTCGGCCTGTCCCTGTGGATCATGTTCAGCATCCACACTGTAATGATGGCGAAGTGAGGTAAGCCCGATGTCCTTTAAGCACTTTATCCAAATCACCAAACCGGGGATCATTTTCGGTAACGTGCTTTCTGTGGCAGGCGGGTTCTTCCTGGCCTCGAAGGGGCATTTCGATCTGGCCCTGTTCCTGGCCGCGGTGATCGGCACCTCCCTGGTGGTTGCGTCCGGTTGTGTGTTTAACAACTGCATCGACCGTGACATCGACATCAAGATGGACCGCACCAAGAACCGCGTACTGGTGCAAGGCCTGATCTCCCTTAAGGTGGCGTTGGTATACGCCACCTTGCTGGGGGTCGCAGGCCTGGTGCTGCTGTATCGCGTGGCCAACCCGCTGGCGGCATTGTTCGCGGCGATTGGCTTCGTGATCTACGTCGGTCTGTACAGCCTGTATTTCAAGCGCAAGTCGGTTCACGGCACCTTGATTGGCAGTTTGTCGGGTGCAATGCCGCCTGTTATCGGCTACGTGGCTGTGAGTAACAGCTTCGACCTGGCCGCGCTGACATTGCTGGTGATGTTCAGCCTGTGGCAGATGCCGCATTCCTACGCCATCGCGATCTTCCGCTTCAACGATTACCTGGCCGCATCGATTCCGGTGTTGCCTGTGAAGCGCGGGATCAAGGTTGCCAAGAAGCACATCCTGCTTTATATCCTCGCGTTCCTGATCGCGACCCTGATGCTCACCCTCGGCGGTTACGCCGGCATGAGCTACATGGCCGTGGCGGCCGCGATGGGCATGTACTGGCTGTACATGGCGTGGACCGGCTATAAAGCCGTCGACGACAAGGTCTGGGCACGCAAGCTGTTCGTGTTCTCGATCTTCACCATCACCGCGCTGAGCGTCATGATGTCACTGGATTTCAAAGTGCCGACGGAGTTGTTACTGACTTACGCGCACTAAGCGTCCAGCCTAAAAAATCCCCGCCCTTCGAGAGAAGCGCGGGGATTTTTTTATCCCACAGATCTGCCAGCGCAGGGGCGTGTTACGCAAAATTGACGGCTGAAACGAGTTACGCGGGGGTTGAGGTCGATGGCCTGGCGTACTGGCTCATTGCTGTGGAAGGGAGCGATACAGATCAGGGCGTCGTGAGCTTGTTGTTCTGCGGCGCTGACGACTACCAGACGGCGCATTCTCTGTTGTCGCCCAGTGGCCACAATCATCCCCTTTTGGCCTGTCTGCCACTGTGAACCCGAGCGGTGCGCGGCAAGAATCAAAACAGCATCGCTGCCAGGCGTCCCGGCACAACAGCCTGCGCGGGTAACTGCTGTGTACAGAACATAAAAACGATTGCTCTCACGCCATTTGGGGAAATACGTCATGAATGCATTGAAATGCGCACTGAAGACTACCGTCTGCGGGCTGGCGTTAATGGCTGGCGCGACGTTGGCAGATCAACGCGAGCTACGTGTGTACAACTGGGCTGACTACATCCTGCCCTCCGTGCCCAAGGACTTTGCCAAAGAGACGGGCATCAACGTGACGTGGGACACGTTCGACACCAACGAGTCGCTGGAAGCCAAGCTGCTGACAGGTCATTCGGGCTATGACCTTGTAGTGCCGTCGAACCAGTTCCTTGATACCCAGATCAAGGCAGGCGTATTTCAAAAACTGGACCGCAGCAAACTGCCGAATTGGCAGCATCAAGACCCTGAGCTGCTCAAGTTGCTGGATCAAAACGACCCCGGTAATCAGTACGCCATTCCATACATGTACGGAACCGTGTTGATTGGCTTTAACCCGGCGAAGGTTAAAGCGGCGCTGGGCGACAATGCGCCCGTCAACAGTTGGGACTTGGTGTTCAAGCCCGAGAACATGCAGAAGCTCAAGTCCTGTGGCGTGGCCATGCTCGACTCCGCGTCGGAAATCCTGCCCTTGGCCCTGCATTATCTTGGGCTGGACCCCAACAGCCAGAATCCGTCGGACTATGAAAAAGCCAAAGCGTTGATGATGAAAATCCGTCCTTACGTGACTTACTTCAACTCCGCCAAATACATGACCGACATCGCGAACGGGGATATTTGCGTGGCCATTGGCTACTCGGGCAGCTTCTACCAGTTTGGCAACCGAGCCAAGGAGGCTGGCAATGGTGTCGTGGTTGATTGGCGCTTGCCCAAAGAGGGCGCGCCGATCTGGTTTGACACATTCGCCATCCCTAAAAGTGCCAAGAATGTCGACGAAGCCCACGCGTTTATTAACACCTTGCTCGACCCCAACATCATCGCCCCGATCAGTGACTTTCTCGGCTACCCCAATGCCAACAAAGACTCGCTTGCACTGATCAACAAAGACATCACAGGCAACCCCAACCTGACTCCAACTCCCGAGGCCCTTAAAACCCTGTACGTAGTACAACCGCTGCCACAAAAGCTGGAACGGGTGCGCACACGTGTATGGACCAGTATTAAGTCGGATAAGTAATGGTCTGGGGTTTGGCAAGGTGGGGGGGGCTTTGCCGGGTAAGGCGCCAATGCCAGGCAGTATGGGGCGTTCGAGCGGTTCATAATGTTCGGGGTTTTTTGTACGGCGCTTCGAGCGACAGTGGCAGGTGTTACCAACCCCTCATTGAAAGGATAACGTCATGCCTGCTCACGACCATCTTGGCTCCCCTTACGCCTCACAACTCGCTGCCTGTAATGACCATTACCATGCGGTGTGTTCAATCAATAAATTCGGTCCCATCGCTCATACCCATGCGCTTGCGCAGGTTTTTTTGGAGCGCGAATTGGCCGGTGATGAGTGGGAGGCGCTGGAGATGGCGCGCTTGTCGCTCGATCATACTCGCCGCCTGGTGGCAGGTGAAAAGCTCAATAAGCACGCCCATGCCGTGCTTAAGGCCAGGGCCAAGCCGCAATCAGCACAGGTGAATGTTTCAGCGCCAGTGGGCGCAGAGCTTGCTTGAACGCCTCCGTGCGACAAGCGCTCAGCGCTTGTCGTTTTACTGATTGTTTGCTGATTGTTAGAAGGTCTGCGCATGAACATGTCTCAAAAACCCGATAGCCGTACCCGCGATTCTCTGGCCCCGACAATGGCCGACATGCTTACCGTCTCGTTGCAAGAGAGCAAGGCGCTGATAAACAGCGTCACGCTCTATGAGGCTTCCAAGTTGCTGGGGGCTTTTTCTACCAGTGTGGTGGATTACGGCAAAAGCGCGCGCAAATGGCGTGCGCATACGTTGTCACGTTTGCCCATTGATTCCTGGAAGTGCGCAGACGGTTTTTTTTATGTGGAGCCGCTTAAGGAAGCATCGCTCAAGTACATGAGTGCTACTGCACCTGAAGACGCGGATGCGTCAGCCTGGAACCAGCTTGAGAATCGCAGGGCATTGCACAAAGCGCTGGTCGAGGTTTTACCTGCGGACATGCGCCAAACGTACGCCGAGATGCTTGAGTGGACTCAGATCGAGCCTCAATCGCAGACACAACCGGTGTTGGAAGATATGGCGCTGGCTCGCACGGTATATGCTCTGGATTACCTGTTTTATCGGGAGTACGCCGCCTGTGAAGACGAACTGCGGCGTCAGGAGAACTTCCCGGAGCGCGATTCGATCCCTTTTGAATGGATGGGGTGGCTGGCTGACAAGGCTGTACAAAAGGTTAACGCGCACCTGTTTATCTGGGGAGCGCTGCCTCTTCCCTGGCTGGACAAGGATCTTCCTGAAGACGATCCCGTGGATGTCCCGACGCCATGTCAGCCTCCCCATAAGCCTGAGGGTGAACTCACGCTGGAGTTGCTGTGCAATGTGGTGGGTAACCGGGCGTTACTGGAGTCTGCCCGCATTGGGGATTTGGCCGAAGCAGCTGCCCGTGTCAGCGTCGACCTGCTCAGCGCACTGAATCGGCAGCAGGTGGTTAATATCCCCGAACTTCGCAGTTGTGATGACCTCAGGGACACGCTCAAGCAGTGGTTTGGGGATCAAGGTGTGCTGGCGCATGAGCCTGGATTCGAGATGCCCTTGAAGGGCGACAACCTCGAAGTGGTGCTGTACCACACCTTCGAGGTGCAACAGCATTACGTGAAAACCCGCGGATCGATTGCGCAGGATTCGCACAGCAACCCGGAAAACTCATTTATGTTCGCGCTGGCGATGGTGGCCTGTTTCTATGGGCGCATCAGCCTTGACAAAGAATTTTCGGGAAGCACGTATCCCACGTATGCGGTGTTCCCCGCCCAGAACAAGCAGCAGGGTTTGGCGTATCGCTTCAAGCCCTTGGCGCCGCATGCTCGGGAGCTGATCAAAAGTATCTATGGGCAGATATTTTTTGCGAATACCGGCTGGGAGATTCGTGCTGAAGCGATTACGACGTATGCCGAAGGCCTGGCCTTAAAACGTTCCTGCCTGCAGGAACTGACGTTCAACACTTTTAAGCGTACGGCCCCTCATCTTTTGCTGAAACTTCATCAAGCGTTCAACCGAATGGCAGAGCGTAAGAAAGCTGATTGCTTGCAGGGTTTGCCGCAGGGTTCATCGCCTCCCTCAGAGATGGCGTGCATTCAGCTGGCGATTGATGACTTGTTTGCCTAGCCGGTACGGCGGGTGAGATGGCCGGGTTACAGCGGCAACACGCGGTCATGGATGACCCGTTTCATTACCAGTGTCGACACCAGGCGCTGTACGTTGGGCAGCGCGCTGAGGTGTTCGTCGTAGAGCTGCTGGTAGGCGGGCAAATCTTTGGCGATGACGTGCAGCAGATAATCCGGGTCGCCAAACAGCCGTTGGGCTTCGACGATTTGCGGGATGTCTGGCAGCGCGGCCTCGAAGTCGGCTACGGCCTGACGCGTGACTTCGCGCAGGGTCACGAACACCATCGCTGAAAAGTTCAGTCCCAGCTCGCTGGGCGCCAGCACGGCGCGATAGCCCAAAATAACCCCGGCCTCTTCCAATGCCCGCACCCGACGATGGCACGGCGACAGACTGAGACCCACGCGATCAGCCAGTTCAGTGAGAGAAAGCCGGCCGTCGGTGTGCAGTTCAGCAAGAATCTTTCGGTCAATTCGATCCACTGAGAAGAACCTTCTAATTGTGTGGCGCTGGTCGGGGATAAACGCAAAGTAATCCTAGCAGCATTTACTTAATCTTCTATCGGTCGGTTTTGCCATGTGCGGCCCCAGTCGTCTGGCTAGCCCTTTAACCCTGTTTGGCCCCTAGAAGGTGCTTATCTCGTGACTCTCAGTGTTCTGGCCGCGTTCTGGGCGGTGTCGTTCCTGTTCATCATCACCCCTGGCGCAGATTGGGCTTACGCCATTTCGGCAGGGATGCGCGGACGTTGGGTAACGCCTGCAGTCGCAGGTTTGTTGTCGGGGCATCTACTGGCGACGATCATTGTCGCGGCGGGCGTCGGCGGGTTGATGGCCAGCAATCCGATGATTCTTAAGGTGCTGACCGTGGCTGGGTCGCTGTATTTATTCTGGCTTGGCGTGGGGATGCTCAGAAACCCCGCAACCCCGGTGTCCGGAAGCGTTCAGGTGGCGGACTCCTGGTCACGTTGGGCGTGGAAGGGGTTGTGCGTCAGCGGTTTGAATCCGAAGGTGTTTTTGTTGTTTCTGGCGCTGTTGCCGCAGTTCACCGACCCCCTGTCGACATGGCCAGTGCCTGCGCAGATCGTGGCCCTGGGCGGGCTGCATGCGGTCAGTTGCGGCGTTGTGTATTTATTGGTTGGATTCGGTGCCCGCGCGGTGTTGCAAACCCGGCCCGGCGCCGCGCAACGGGTCAGTCAGACCTCGGGCGCCATCATGATCCTGATTGCCCTGATATTGCTGGCCGAGCAGATGCTGTAACCCGTCGCTGCCCGTGTGTCAGGGCAGCGAGGGTGCAGGGCTTAGAAGTCTGCCTTGAGCGACATAACGACGTTACGCGGTTCGCCATAGAAGTTGCCGAACCCTTCAGTGCCGATACTGGCGTAGTAGCGTTTGTCGAACAGGTTGTTGCCATTGAGCGCGACCGACCAGGTGTCATCAATGCGATAGCCAATGCGCCCGTTCCATACCGCGTAACCCGCCTGGCTGACGTCGTTGCCGCTGATGGGCGACACGCGGTAATTGCTGCTCTGCGCGTTGACGCCCGCCCCTAACGTGACGCGCTCCAGGGCGCCCGTCAGTGCGTAATCGGCCCACACCCGCAACAGGTGACGCGGCACGTAAGAGGTGTAGGCCAGGCCTTTCTGATCGGGCTGGGCGTCTTCCAGTACTTTGCTCTGGGTGTAGGTGTAGCCCGCCAGCAGTTGCAGGCGCTCGATAACTTCGCCGCTGATTTCTGCCTCGAAGCCCTGGGCGCGGACTTTGCCGGAGTTCAGTGAGCAACTGCTGTCCGGGCACAACGGATCATCTTGCGCGGCATCGTTTTGCACGGTGCGGAACAGGTTAAAAGCGCTGTTGAGGCGTCCTTCGAACCATTCGCCCTTGATCCCCAGCTCGTAACTTTTGCCGATTAAGGGTTTGAGGCTGCTGCCGTCGATGGTTTTGTAGCCGCCTTGTGGGGTGAAAATGTCGGTATAGCTGGCGTAAGTGGTGAGGTTATCGTTGATGTCGAACAACACGGCGGCAAAGGGGGTGACTTGCCCGCTTTCCCTGGCTTTGGAGCTGACCGGGGTGCCTTCACCGCGCCAGTAGGTGGTGGAGTCGCTGTCCGATGAGTACCAACTGACCCGGCTGCCAACCACAACGGTCAGAGGATCGGCCAGTTTCAGTCGGGCGAGGCTGTAGGCGCCATATTGCTGGATGCGCATGTCCACCGGGCCGCCCCGCGAGGCATTGGCAAGGTAGTAGCCCTCGTCCGGCCGTGGCAGATGGTGATCCGGATTGAAGATGTCCTGGCGCTGGGGCAGGGCCGCCACGGCGTAGAAGTCATCTTTATGCGAGCGACTGGCGTTGGCGCCCACGATCAGTTCGTGCGTTTGGCCGAAGGCATCAAACGTGCCATCGACATAGGCATCGAAGCCGTAGTCGACCTGATCGTAGTCGTAAATGCTCCCCAGCATGAGCGTGTTGGTGTGGGTAGCACCTACGGGAACAGGCCCGCTGGGGAAGGCGTATTCCATGTCCTGGGTATTTTTGGAATACACCCCGGCCACCTTGAGTGCCCAGTCGTCACTGAGGGTGTGGGTCAGGTCACTGAAGACGGTCGTGCGTTTGCTGCGCTGGTTATTCCACGCGGTATTCAGGCAGGTGGAGCGGTTGAGCTTCAAGTCGCTGCCGTTGGCATAGCGCGGCAACCCACCCCAGCACGGGGTGGCATCTACGTCTTCATACGCCAGGCCCAGGCCGAGCGTGGTGTCCGGGGTGAGGTCCAGATCAAGGGCGCCGTAGTAAATCTGGTCGCGGCGTTCAGCGACGTCATAAAAATACTGGCGGGTTTGTTGGGCCATTACGGCGCGGCCTCGCAACGTGCCGGACTCATTCAAGGGCCCGCCGGTGTCCACCAGGCCGCGATAGTTGTCCCATGTGCCCGCCGAGAGCGAGAGTTGCGTGTGCGGCGTGTACCCGCCGCGTTTGCGCACAAAATTGACCCCGCCCGCTGTGCCGCCCGCGCCCTTCATCATGCCGGCGGCACCGCGCAACACCTCAACCCGGTCATAAATTGCCATGTCGCTGTTGAAGCTGTCGGCCTGTACGTAGCTGCTGCCGATGTCCAGCGGCACGCCGTCGTACTGATACTGGCCGCTCATGCGAAATCCGCGCGAGTAAAAGTACTTACCGCCCATGGGGGAGTCGTACACGGTGATTCCGGGGACTTTCTCCATGACTTGATCGATGGTGTTGAGGTTTTGGTCATCGAGCATTTTGCGGGTGATCACGGTGACGGACTGTGGTGTTTCTTTGAGGCTGTGTGAACCTTTGCCGATGGTGACCGCCTGGGCCGTGTAAGACCCGGAACCTTCCGTGGTGGCATCGCGGCTTTGCTCGACGACGCGGGTGACCCCCAATTGCAGTGCATCGCCGTTTTGCGGAGCCGGTTCGACGCTGAAGTTGCCCTGGCCCGTGATGCGCAATTGCAGACGGCTGCCTGCCAGTGCCGCGTCCATCGCCTGCTCGGGCGACATGCGCCCGACCACAGCCGGTGCCTGTTTGCCCTGCACGAGGGCGGGTTCAAGGGAGATGATGTTCCCGCTCTGGCTGGCAATCGAATTGAGGGTAGTGGCCAAGGGGCCAGCCGGAAGGTTGAAATTCACGTCTTGCGCTTGAACCAGTGCAGGGCTCGCCACCGTTGCCAGAGCAACGGCAACGCAGAGGGCGTTGGGCCACGGGTTGATCACAGCATTCTCCTGATCGTGTGAAGGTGTCAGGAGATAGGTGGGATGAGAAATGAAAACCGGACACAAATACGATTAATGTTCAAAAAGAAAACATCACTCTCATCGGGCGCTGATCACGGTCAGCCATGGGCTGTAGTGATCCACGCGAATGGCATGGGTTTCTGCCAGTGCGGCGAATGCCCGCTGGGGATCGTTGAGCGGATACACGCCTTGTACGCGTAATTGCCGTACCTCGGGCGCCACGCGTACGAAGCCACGGGTATAAGGCCTCAACGCATCCACGACCTGCTCCAGCGGATCATCCAGCACGTTCAGCCTGCCGCTTTGCCAGTCGGCGCGCTGGCGTTGTTCACCAGTCGCCGGGGTGATGCGGTCGGCATGCAGCAGCGCTGACTGGCCTTCTTGCAGGTTAAGCGTAGCGCCGTTGGGCAGGCGGGTTTCAACGGCATGCTGCAACACCACGACGCGGCTGACCCCGTGCTCTTGAGACACCAGAAAGCGCGTGCCCAAGGCGCGGACTTCACCCTGCGCCGTACGCACCCGCAAGGGCCGTTGTGGATCGGGCGCTACCTGAATCACCAGTTCGCCGCGGCGCAAGATGAGCAGGCGTTGAGCGGCATCGAAGTGCAGGTCCACGGCGCTGTTGGCATTGAGGCTCAAGTGGCTGCCATCTGCCAGATTGAAGTCTTGACGTTGAGCGCGGCCCGTTGACAGGTCGGCCAGCAAGGAAACACCAGACGGGCTTTTTGCGCCGAGCCATACACCGCCGCCCAGCACTCCCAGCCCTGCAATCATGCGCAAGGCGTCACGCCGCGTGGTGTGGGGTTGAAGCAGGACCTTGCGGGCTTCGCTGGCCTGGCCGGGTACGCGGTTATCCAGTGCGCGCAATGGGTTGAACGAGGCGCCGATGCGGTTTTGCAGCGTGGTCCACGCCTGCTGGTGAGCCGGGTCGTGATTGAGCCAACACGTGAAGCGCTTGAGCAGAGCCGGCGTGGGCGTCTCGGCGCGCAGTTTGACCATCCAGTCAATCGCCTGTTCGCTGATCGGGTCCAGTTGCGGCTTGCTCATTGGCTGGCCTCGCACAGGTAGCACATGCGCAAGGCTTGCTTCATGTAGCGGCTGACGGTGCGTTCTGAAAGCCCCAGCTTTTGAGCGATGGCCACGTAGCTCAAACCGTCGAGCTGGCTGTAAAGGAATGTGGCTTTGACCGCCATCGGCAAGCCGTCGAGCGCGCGGTCAATGGCAATCAGTGCTTCGGTCAGTTGCAGTTGTTCTTCTGGCGAGGGGGCGACGGCTTCCGGCAACAGCGCCAATCGCTCCAGGTAGGCCAGTTCCAGCTGGCGTCGCCGGTGTCGATCGAAGATCAGCCGCCGGGCAATGGTCGAGAGGTAAGCACGGGGTTGCTCAATGCTGTCCGTATCCACCTGGGCCGCCAGCAACTGGCAAAACGTGTCCGCCGCCGTGTCCTGTGCGTCGGCGTGATTACGTAAGCGGCGCTGAATGTGTTGCAGCAACCAGCGATGATGATCGCTGAAAAAGAAACCCAGCTTGCTGGTCGAAGGAGAATGCACCGGTTGGCGTCCAGATGTGAGTGCGAATAGTTCTCAATAGTAGCGGCGAGATGATGGCCACTGCAATCACTGCGTGCGCGGATGCATACACACCGGTGTCGGGTCGTGATTGGAGAGACGCCGCGGGTGCGGGCATAATTGGTCACTGACATTGCTTGCAACATCTGACTGGAGTCGCCCATGAAATCCCCCGTCTTGCCAGGCCTGGCTCTGATTGTCGCTGCCGGAATGATGAGCTCATCGGCCGTCGCAGCGGGGGATGCTGAAGCGGGCGGCAGGTTATTCACGAAAATGTGCGCGGGTTGCCACAGCATCGGCAAAGGCGCCCGGGGCGGTTTTGGCCCACAACTCAATGGTGTGATCGGGCGGCCTGCCGCGGCAACCAAGGACTATCAATACTCTGACGCCATGAAAAATTCAGGCGTGGTGTGGACCAGAGACAAACTGGCGGCCTACATCGAGGCGCCGAAGAAAGTGGTCAGTGGCACGCGCATGATTTTCTGGGGGATTAGCGATCAGGAGAAAATCGACAACCTGCTGGCTTATCTGGAGACCTTCCAGGACGCAGGTCCCTGAATGTCTTTCAAATAACCCCTGAGGTGGGTCAGCGGGGTGCCCATTTGCTCTAGGGTCTGAGCGTGGGCGAAGGCGGTGGCGAGCTTGTGCAGCTCGCGTCCCAATGGCTTCTGTGTGCTGCCTAAAGCGTTCAGTGCCAAGTTCAGGCAATCGGCCATTTTTGCCTGAATGGCAGGCACATCGTCGTTGCGCACCAGCAACGCAAACACTTCGCGCTGATACTCATCCATTACAGGGTCGTCGCGCAGAATCGGACTATGACCGTCGGTCTCATAGACCAACTTGAGAGAGAAAAGGGCGACAGTCTCCAGCGACGATTCCATATAGAGATTTCCTGTTTTAAAGGTGCCGGACGGCAGTGTTCACTTTTCTGCAGGCGAAAAAAAAGACCTTGAATTTCAAGGTCTTTTTTTAAGATGGTGCCCCGAGGGAGACTCGAACTCCCACTTCTTTCGAAAACGGATTTTGAATCCGCCGCGTCTACCAATTCCGCCATCAGGGCTCAATGGCGGCGAAGTATAGAGATGAGATTTAGGTCGGTCAACAACTTATTGGTCTATTTTTGCTAACTCCGTTAAACTCCCCGGCCCTGCTAGACGAAACCTATCATGCGCGTTGCTGACTTTACTTTCGAACTCCCTGATTCGCTCATCGCACGCCATCCTTTGGCGGAGCGCCGCAACAGCCGCCTGCTGACCCTGGATGGGGAGAGCGGGGCGCTGGCTCATCGTCAATTCGCTGATTTGCTTGAACATTTGCAGCCCGGCGATTTGATGGTGTTTAACAATACCCGGGTGATTCCGGCCCGCCTGTTTGGCCAGAAGGCCTCGGGTGGCAAGCTGGAAATCCTCGTTGAGCGCGTGCTCGACAGCCATCGGGTGCTGGCGCATGTGCGCTCCAGCAAGTCGCCGAAACCGGGCTCGAAAATCCTGATCGATGGCGGGGGCGAGGCCGAGATGCTGGCGCGCCACGATGCGTTGTTCGAGCTGGGCTTTGCTGAAGAAGTACTGCCATTGCTGGACCGTGTCGGGCACATGCCATTGCCGCCTTACATTGATCGGCCTGACGAAGGTTCCGACCGTGAGCGTTATCAAACTGTCTACGCTCAACGTCTTGGCGCTGTTGCAGCGCCTACGGCCGGGCTGCATTTCGATGAGCCGCTGATGCAGGCCATCGCCGCCAAAGGTGTTGAGACCGCATTCGTGACGTTGCACGTAGGGGCTGGCACGTTCCAGCCGGTGCGGGTTGAGCGTCTTGAAGATCACCACATGCATACCGAATGGCTAGAAGTGGGCCAGGATGTAGTCGACGCCGTGGCTGCTTGCCGCGCACGGGGTGGTCGCGTGATTGCCGTTGGCACCACCAGTGTGCGGTCGCTTGAGAGTGCGGCGCGCGACGGTACGCTCAAGCCGTTCAGTGGTGACACAGACATTTTTATCTTCCCGGGCCGGCCGTTTCATGTGGTCGATGCGCTGGTAACCAACTTCCATTTGCCGGAATCCACGCTGTTGATGCTGGTTTCGGCGTTCGCCGGTTATCCCGAAACCATGGCGGCCTACAAGGCTGCGGTTGAGCATGGGTACCGCTTCTTTAGTTACGGTGATGCAATGTTCATCACCCGCAATCCTGCGCCGACGGCTCCCGCCCCGGCCCCAGAGGATCAAGCATGAGCAACTGTCGTATGTCCTTCGAGCTGCTGGCCACTGATGGCAAGGCGCGTCGCGGTCGTCTGACCTTCCCGCGTGGTGTGGTGGAAACCCCTGCGTTCATGCCGGTAGGTACTTACGGCACGGTCAAAGGCATGCTGCCGCGCGACATCGAAGCGATTGGCGCGCAGATGATCTTGGGCAACACCTTTCACCTGTGGTTGCGCCCGGGCACTGAAGTCATCAAGAAGCACGGCGACTTGCATGACTTCATGAAGTGGCAAGGGCCAATCCTGACCGACTCGGGCGGCTTTCAGGTGTTCAGCCTTGGCGCCATGCGCAAGATTAAAGAAGAGGGCGTGACTTTCGCTTCCCCGGTCGATGGCGCCAAGGTGTTCATGGGGCCCGAGGAGTCGATGCAGGTCCAGCGTGACCTGGGTTCTGATGTGGTGATGATTTTCGACGAATGCACCCCGTACCCGGCTGATGAAGACGTGGCCCGTGTTTCGATGGAGCTGTCGTTGCGCTGGGCTCAGCGTTCCAAAAACGCCCATGGCGACAACACGGCGGCACTGTTCGGTATCGTTCAGGGCGGCATGCACCAGAACCTGCGCGAGCGTTCGCTGGAGGGGCTGAACAAGATCGGTTTCGATGGTCTGGCTATCGGCGGTCTGTCGGTCGGTGAGCCCAAGCACGAGATGATCAAGGTGCTGGACTACTTGCCCGCCATGATGCCGGCTGACAAACCTCGTTACCTTATGGGGGTTGGCAAGCCTGAAGATCTCGTGGAGGGTGTGCGCCGCGGTGTGGACATGTTCGATTGCGTGATGCCAACCCGTAATGCCCGCAACGGGCATCTGTTTATCGACACTGGTGTGTTGAAGATCCGCAATGCATTTCATCGCCATGATGATTCGCCGCTGGATCCGACCTGTGATTGCTATACCTGCCAGAACTTCTCCCGTGCTTATCTGCACCACCTGGACAAGTGCGGCGAAATGCTGGGCAGCATGCTCAATACCATCCACAATTTGCGCCACTATCAGGTGCTCATGGCTGGTTTGCGCGAGGCTATTCAACAGGGTACATTGGCCGCCTTTGTCGATGCCTTCTATGCCAAGCGCGGGTTGCCTGTACCGCCCCTGGACTGATTTTCGGACCCTAAGAAACACTTTTTGCAACTGGAGTGCTTAATGAGCTTTTTCATCTCTCCCGCTTTCGCGGACGCTGCTGCACCTGCTGCTGGCCCAGCCGGTACTGGTTTTGAGTGGATTTTCCTGGTCGGCTTCCTGGTCATCTTTTACTTGATGATCTGGCGCCCGCAGGCCAAGCGCGCCAAAGAGCAGAAAGCCCTGTTGGGTAACCTGCAAAAAGGCGACGAAGTCGTGACCACTGGCGGTATCGCCGGCAAAATCACCAAAGTGACTGACGCTTTTGTTGTGATTGAAGTGTCTGACACTGTCGAGCTGAAAATTCAGAAGGGCGCTGTAGCCGCCACGTTGCCTAAAGGCACGCTGAAAGCGATCTAAAGTTTCAACTTTTAACAATCGACGGGGCGCGCAAGGCGCCCCGCGTTCTAAGCGGGCGGCGTGATTGATGCTGAACAAATACCCTCTGTGGAAATACGTACTGATCCTGGCGGTGCTGGCGATCGGTTTTATTTATTCCGCTCCCAATCTCTACCCGGATGACCCTGCAATTCAGGTGTCGGGCGCGAGCACGGCGCTGCAAGTCACCGAAGCTGACCTGGAGCGTGCGAGCAAGGCTCTCAAGGATGCTGGTATTGCGGTGAAAGGCGCGACACTGGCCCAAAATGGCAAGGGCGGCTTGTTGCGTCTGGCGAGCAAAGATGATCAGTTGCCGGCCAAGGATGTGGTGCGCAAGGCACTGGGTGACGACTATGTCGTTGCGCTGAACCTGGCTCAGACCACGCCGCAATGGCTGCGTAACCTGGGTGCTCACCCGATGAAACTGGGTCTGGACTTGTCGGGTGGTGTGCATTTCCTGTTGGAAGTGGACATGGACAAGGCCGTTGACGCGCGCATGAAAGTGTACGAAAGCGACGTCAAAAGCCTGTTGCGCAAAGACAAACTGCGCTATCGCAGTCTGCCGCAACTCAATGGCGCCATTCAGTTGGGCTTTGCCGACGAGGCAACCCGTGAGCAAGCACGTAGCCTGATTCGCAAAAACTTCAACGACTTCGACATTACCGCTGCCGATCTCAATGGTCAGCCGGTGCTGCGTCTGGCGATGACCCCGGCCAAGCTGGCGGAAATCCGTGAATATTCCATCAAGCAAAACCTGACAACTGTCCGTAACCGGGTCAACGAGTTGGGTGTTGCCGAGCCTTTGGTTCAGCGTCAGGGTGCCAACCGCATCGTGGTCGAGCTGCCGGGCGTGCAAGACACCGCCGAAGCCAAGCGTATTCTGGGCAAGACGGCCAACCTTGAGTTCCGTCTGGCGGCAGAGCCGGGCGCTTCCAAAGCCACTTCCGAGACGTTCGAATTCCGTGAGGGTAATCGTCCTTCCGCGCAAATTGAGCGTGGTCTGATCATTACCGGTGATCAGGTAACGGATGCGCAGGCAGGTTTTGATGAGCATGGCCGTCCACAGGTGAACATCAAGCTTGATGGTCACGGTGGCGAGTTGATGAGTCGTTCCACTCGCAGTAACGTCGGTCGCAGCATGGCGGTGATCTTCATCGAGCAGAAGCCGGTGACGACTTATACCAAGCAAGTGGTTGATGGTGTCGAGAAAGAAGTGCCGGTTCAGGCCTTCAAGGAAGAGAAAAAGATCATCAGTCTGGCCACTATTCAGTCACCGCTGGGCAGTCAGTTCCGGATTACCGGTTTGAACGGTCAGGGTGAGGCTTCTGAATTGGCGCTGCTGTTGCGTGCCGGTGGTCTGGCTGCGCCGATGTACTTCGCTGAAGAGCGCACCATTGGCCCGAGCCTGGGTGCCGACAACATCACCAAGGGTATTGATGCGTCGCTGTGGGGCATGCTGTTCGTGTCCATCTTCATCATCGCGATCTATCGTTTCTTCGGTGTGATTGCGACGGTGGCGCTGGCGGGCAACATGGTCTTGCTGCTGGCCTTGATGTCGTTGCTGGGCGCAACACTGACCCTGCCGGGTATCGCCGGTATCGTGTTGACGATGGGTATGGCGGTCGACGCCAACGTGCTGATCTTCTCGCGCATTCGCGAGGAAATTGCCAATGGCATGACGCCGCAGCGGGCGATCAATGAAGGCTTCAATCGTGCGTTCACGGCGATTGTCGACTCCAACCTGACAACCCTGTTGGTCGGCGGGATTCTGTTTGCCATGGGTACCGGGCCGGTCAAAGGCTTTGCGGTGACCATGTCCCTCGGGATCTTTACCTCGATGTTCACGGCCATCATGGTGACCCGCGCGTTGGTCAACCTGGTATACGGCGGTCGGGACTTCAAGAAGTTGTGGATTTAAGGGGCTGCCATGTTACGTACAATCAACTTCATGGGCGTTCGCAACGTTGCGTTCGGCGTCACTGTGCTGCTTACCGTGCTGGCCTTGTTCAGCATGTTCCACAAAGGCATGAACTACGGCCTGGACTTCACTGGCGGTACGCTCATCGAGCTGACCTACGAGAAGCCGGCTGATCTGACGAAAGTGCGCAACGAGCTGGTGACCGCGGGTTTTCACGATGCGGTAGTGCAGAGCTTCGGCGCGACCACTGACTTGCTGGTGCGCATGCCGGGTGATGATCCGTTGCTGGGCAACAAGGTGGCTGCGGCATTGGGGCAGGCGGATACCGATAACCCGGCCGTGATCAAGCGTGTCGAGTTCGTGGGACCGCAAGTGGGTGAAGAGCTGCGCGACCAGGGTGGTCTGGGCATGCTCATGGCCTTGGGTGGCATCATGCTTTACCTCGCGTTCCGCTTTCAGTGGAAGTTCGCGGTCGGTGCCATTGTTTCGCTGGTGCACGACGTGATCGTGACCATGGGTGTGTTGTCGTGGTTTCAAATCACGTTTGACCTGACAGTGTTGGCGGCAGTGCTCGCGATCATTGGTTACTCGCTCAATGACACCATCGTCGTGTTTGACCGTGTGCGGGAGAACTTCCGTGTGCTGCGCAAGGCGAGCCTGATCGAGAACATCAACATCTCGACCACGCAGACCCTGCTGCGGACCATGGCGACCTCGATCTCCACGTTGCTGGCGATTGCGGCATTGCTGATCTTCGGTGGTGACAATCTGTGGGGCTTCTCGATTGCCCTGTTCGTTGGGGTTCTGGCGGGTACTTACTCGTCGATCTACATCGCCAACGTGGTGCTGATCTGGCTGAACCTCAATGCTGAGGACCTGATTCCGCCAGTGGCGAGTGAGAAGGAAATCGACGACCGTCCATGACAGTTAGTTGATGGCCAATGGTCACTAAAAAGGCGCGAGTATTGAACTCGCGCCTTTTTTTATGCTCCAAGGCTGGGATTAGCGCGGGATTGTTCCTGCGTAGAAAGGCCTGGAGGTTCACGTGAATAAATCTTTGCTGGTAGGTGCTGTTTTGGGTGCTGTCGGTGTGACTGCCGGTGGTGCTGTTGCTACTTACAGCTTGGTTAAAGCCCCTGAGTCTGCGCAGGTGCTGGCTG
The DNA here is from genome assembly GCF_012985765.1 of Pseudomonas sp. WS 5071. Classification (NCBI taxonomy): domain Bacteria; kingdom Pseudomonadati; phylum Pseudomonadota; class Gammaproteobacteria; order Pseudomonadales; family Pseudomonadaceae; genus Pseudomonas; species Pseudomonas sp. WS 5071. Next base: position 32,648 of record NZ_JAAQWY010000026.1, read on the forward strand.
TTCAGCCGGTCAAGCAACAGATTAAAACCCCTCGTGAGGTGTGTAAGGATGTGACTGTCACCCGCCGCGCAGCGGTTAAGGACGAGCATCAAATCGTTGGTAGTGTTATTGGCGCTGTAGCGGGTGGTTTGTTGGGTAATCAGGTGGGCGGTGGTAACGGCAAGAAGATTGCGACCGTTGCTGGTGCTGTAGGTGGTGGCTATGCTGGCAACAAGGTTCAGGAAGGCATGCAGAACCGTGATACCTACACCACGACTCAGACCCGCTGTAACACTGTCAATGACATCAGCGATAAGGTTGTCGGCTACGACGTGCGTTACGTGCTGGATGGCAAGGAAGGCAAGGTGCGGATGGATCGCGAGCCTGGCAGTGAAATTGCCGTCGACAAGCAGGGCAAGCTGATACTGAATTAAGGTCGCTGGCAAGGCTGTGGAGTTGATCGCAGCTTCGTTGCTTCACAGAATAGGGCTGTTGGAAACAATGGCCAAAAAAAAGCACCCGACAGGGTGCTTTTTTATTTGCGCGGTTCGCTTAACGCTTCAGCGAGGCTGGCAAGTGCGGCTGGATAGCGGTCAGTACAGCTTTGAAGCATTTGGTGTTACCGGCAACGATGTGGCCTTTTTCAAGGAAATCGTGGCTGCCAGTGAAATCGCTGACCAAGCCGCCCGCTTCTTGGATCAGCAGGGCGCCTGCAGCCATGTCCCACTCAGACAGGCCCGACTCCCAGAATGCGTCGAAACGACCGGCGGCGACGTAAGCCAGGTCGAGGCTTGCAGCGCCAGCGCGACGAATGCCTGCGGTCTGGCCAACCAGGCTGCGGAACATGCCCAGGTAGTTGTCCAGGTTGTCCATCTGGTTGTCACGAAACGGGAAGCCGGTGCCCAACAGGGCGCCTTCCAGGCTGGTGCGGCCGCTGACACGCAGGCGGCGACCATTCAATTGTGCGCCACGACCACGGCTGGCGGTGAATTCTTCCTGGCGTACCGGGTCAAGTACTACGGCGTGTTCGAGGCGGCCGCGGTATTTGCAGGCGATGCTGACAGCGAAGTGCGGAACGCCGCGCAGGAAGTTGGTGGTGCCATCGAGCGGGTCGATGATCCACAAATAGTCGGCGCCTTCGCCGCTGCCTGCGTGCATACCGGTTTCTTCACCGAGAATGCCGTGTGTCGGATAAGCCTTGCGCAAGGCGTCGATGATTTTCTGTTCGGCAGCACGATCGACTTCAGAGACGTAATCCTTGGCGTCTTTTTCGTCAACCTTGATGGTATCCAGGCGCTCGATGGAGCGGAAAATCAATTCACTGGCGCTGCGGGCGGCGCGCAGCGCGATATTCAGCATGGGCTGCATGGACGTTTCACCTAGGTCGTTAAAGAAAGCCGAACATTCTAGCAGAAAAGTTTGGCATATGAAGGTTTGCATTAGCTTTCGTGGCGTAAGGTGATGGGCTTAGGTAAGATTTGCACCCTCTTAACGGTCTGTGAGCGCTTCCATTGCTGTCAAATATTCGTGTCGTTCTGGTCAATACCAGTCATCCCGGCAATATCGGCGGTGCTGCGCGTGCCATGAAAAACATGGGCTTGTCGCGACTGGTTCTGGTTGAGCCAAGACTGTTTCCTCATCACGAAGCCGATGCGCGTGCTTCGGGGGCGGGTGACATCCTCGAAAATGCTCAAGTGGTAGCGACCCTTGAAGATGCATTGGTTGGATGCAATCTGGTGCTGGGCACCAGTGCACGCGACCGTCGGATTCCATGGCCGCTGCTTGATCCGCGCGAATGCGGGCAAAAGGTTGTGGAGGAGGCGACTCAGGGGGCGGAAATTGCGTTGGTTTTCGGGCGCGAGGATTCCGGTCTGACCAATGAGGAACTGCAACGCTGCCATTACCACGTGCACATTCCGTCGGATCCTGAGTTCAGCTCCCTGAACCTGGGGGCGGCTGTGCAGGTGCTGAGTTATGAGATTCGCATGTCCTGGCTCGCCGCTCAGGGGCAGCCAAGCAAGGTTGAGAAAGATGAAGTGGCCTCCACTAAAAGTGGCGAGTTGGCCACCATGGACGAGCTTGAGCGTTTTTACGAGCACCTTGAGCAGACCCTCGTGGCGATCGAGTTTCTCGATCCTGAGAAGCCGCGTCATCTGATGGCGCGCCTGCGCCGCTTCTATGGTCGCAGCGCGGTAAGTCGTGCCGAGATGAATATTTTGCGTGGCATTCTGACCGAAACCCAAAAAGCCGCCCGCGGCGAGTTGCTAAAGCGCAAGGATTAATGATGTTTGAGCGTCTGCGTGAAGATATCCAGAGTGTGTTTCATCGTGATCCTGCTGCGCGCAATGCTTTTGAGGTCTTGACCTGTTACCCGGGCATGCATGCCATTTGGCTGCATCGGTTGTCCGGGTGGCTGTGGAATGCCGGTTGGAAGTGGATGGCGCGTCTGGTCTCTAACTTCGGGCGCTGGATGACGGGGATTGAAATACACCCGGGGGCCAAGGTAGGGCGTCGTTTCTTCATTGATCACGGTATGGGAATTGTCATCGGCGAAACTGCTGAGATCGGTGACGATGTCACGCTTTATCAGGGGGTCACGCTGGGCGGCACGAGTTGGAATAAAGGCAAGCGCCATCCGACCCTGGAGAATGGTGTGGTCGTGGGTGCGGGTGCCAAAGTGCTGGGCCCGTTTACGGTGGGTGCGGGTGCCAAGGTGGGCTCAAATGCTGTGGTCACCAAGCCGGTGCCGGCTGGCGCAACGGTGGTGGGTATTCCGGGGCGAATCATCATTAAGGCTGATGGCGATGTGGAGGCCAGGCGCAAGGCAATGGCTGAAAAAATTGGGTTCGATGCTTATGGTGTCAGCGAAGACATGCCTGATCCTGTGGCGCGCGCTATTGCTCAATTGCTGGATCACTTGCAGGCAGTCGATGGCAAGCTGGACGGTATGTGCGGGGCACTGAAGGATCTCGGGAGTCCGTACTGCGCCAAGGATTTGCCGGCGTTGCGCGAGGAAGACTTCGCTTGTGTTCAGGGTAAGGAAGAGATTAAACCGGACTAGCGTAGTAGTCGCTTTTTGTACCGGCGAGCGGGAGCTGTGCAAGCCGCTTTTCTCAATCCTTGACGTGTAGGTGCATGAGCAAACGCTGTGTTGCTCATGTGCCATTACGACGCAGACCCTGCTACAATGCGCGCGCTGTTTTGCGGGTAATCCCGACTAAAGTACTAGGTCTAATAGTTGACTTAAATACTCGGGAATAGCATACTCGCCCCCATTCCGAATTCCGTGGTACCTGTCCATGAGACTGACTACAAAAGGCCGTTACGCCGTAACTGCAATGCTCGATTTGGCGTTGCACGCACAGCACGGGCCGGTGTCCCTGGCCGATATTTCCGAACGCCAGGGCATTTCCCTTTCTTACCTTGAGCAACTGTTCGCCAAATTGCGCCGCAGCAGCCTGGTTTCCAGTGTGCGTGGTCCAGGCGGCGGCTATCAGCTATCGCGCGACATGCAAGGTATTCAGGTTGCCCAGGTAATCGATGCAGTCAACGAATCTGTCGATGCGACACGTTGCCAGGGCCTGGGTGATTGCCATGCTGGCGATACATGCCTGACCCACCACCTCTGGTGCGACCTGAGCCTGCAAATCCACGAGTTTCTCAGCGGTATCAGCTTGGCTGATCTTGTCACTCGCCGTGAGGTACAAGAAGTAGCCCAGCGTCAGGATCAGCGCCGCTGTAATGGCAAGGCGCAGTACCTGGATAAGATCGAAGCGTCCGCCGTCGAGTGATTGCATAAAAACGACGGTGCGCCAGCCAGCCTGATTTAGGAGATAGTCCATGAAATTGCCGATTTACCTTGATTACTCAGCCACCACCCCGGTTGATCCGCGTGTTGCTCAAAAGATGAGTGACTGCCTGCTGGTTGACGGGAACTTCGGTAACCCGGCTTCGCGCTCCCACGTATTCGGCTGGAAGGCGGAAGAAGCAGTTGAAAACGCCCGCCGCCAGGTAGCCGATCTGGTAAACGCCGATCCGCGTGAAATTGTCTGGACCTCCGGCGCGACCGAAGCCAACAACCTTGCTATCAAGGGCGCTGCGCACTTCTATGCGTCCAAGGGCAAGCACCTGATCACCGACAAGATTGAACACAAAGCCGTGCTCGACACCATGCGTCAGCTGGAGCGTGAAGGCTTTGAAGTGACCTACATTGAGCCGGGTGAAGACGGTCTGGTAACGCCAGCGATGGTTGAAGCCGCCATGCGTGAAGACACCATCCTGGTCTCGGTCATGCACGTGAACAACGAGATCGGCACCATCAACGACATCGCTGCCATTGGTGAGCTGACTCGCTCGCGCGGCGTGTTGTTCCACGTTGACGCCGCTCAGTCCACCGGCAAGGTAGACATCGACCTGGCCAAGCTCAAAGTCGACCTGATGTCCTTCTCGGCGCACAAGACCTATGGCCCTAAAGGTATCGGCGCGTTGTATGTCAGCCGCAAACCTCGTGTACGAATTGAAGCGACCATGCACGGCGGTGGTCACGAGCGCGGTATGCGTTCAGGCACGCTGGCTACCCACCAGATCGTGGGCATGGGTGAGGCATTCCAGATCGCCAAAGAAGAAATGGCAGCTGAAAACGTGCGCATCAAGGCGTTGAGCGATCGTTTCTTCAAGCAGGTTGAACACCTCGAAGAGCTGTACGTGAACGGCAGCATGACCGCTCGCGTGCCGCACAACCTGAACCTGAGCTTCAACTATGTTGAAGGCGAGTCGCTGATCATGGCGCTCAAGGATCTGGCTGTCTCTTCCGGTTCCGCCTGTACCTCGGCTTCCCTTGAGCCGTCTTATGTATTGCGCGCTCTGGGACGTAACGATGAATTGGCCCACAGTTCGATTCGCTTCACGTTCGGGCGTTTCACCACTGAAGAAGAAATCGATTACGCCGCGCAGAAAGTGTGCGAGGCGGTGACCAAGTTGCGCGCTCTGTCGCCACTGTGGGACATGTACAAAGACGGTGTCGACATCTCGAAAATCGAGTGGGCGGCGCACTGATATTTCAAGTCGCCGCCAATAACCGCTGTAAATGCCGCAATAGCAGCGTTCCAGCGGTTCCAGAGCGACTCTCTGATGAGTGAGGATTAGTACCATGGCTTACAGCGAAAAGGTCATTGACCACTACGAGAACCCGCGTAACGTCGGCAAGATGAACGCGGAAGACCCGGATGTCGGTACCGGCATGGTCGGCGCCCCGGCTTGCGGCGATGTAATGCGCTTGCAGATCAAGGTGAACGAACAGGGCATCATCGAAGATGCCAAGTTCAAAACCTACGGCTGCGGTTCGGCCATTGCTTCAAGCTCCTTGGCAACCGAGTGGATGAAAGGCAAAACTCTGGATGAAGCAGAGACCATCAAAAACACTCAGTTGGCTGAAGAACTGGCGCTGCCGCCTGTGAAGATTCACTGCTCGGTACTGGCTGAAGACGCTATCAAGGCTGCAGTCCGCGACTATAAGCAGAAGAAAGGTTTGATCTGATCCATTGCGCCCTTATATGGCGCCTATGTGGTGAAGAAACTGGCACGAGGTAAGGAGTCACGATGGCTATCAGCATGACAGAAGCGGCTGCCCGACATATTCGCCGCTCCCTTGACGGGCGCGGCAAAGGTGAGGGGATTCGTCTGGGTGTTCGCACCACAGGCTGCTCCGGCCTCGCCTATGTGCTGGAGTTTGTCGATGAAGTGGGCGAAGACGATCAGGTTTTCGAAACCCATGGCGAAAAAGTGATCATTGATCCAAAGAGCCTGACCTACCTGGACGGCACCGAGCTGGATTTCGTCAAGGAAGGCCTGAACGAAGGCTTCAAGTTCAATAATCCTAACGTACGTGGCGAATGTGGCTGCGGCGAGAGCTTCAACATTTGAGGCCAGTCGTGGGTACTCCTTGTCATTTTGCTTTGTTTGAACTGCAACCGAGCTTCAATCTGGATCTCGATCAGTTGGCTGCGCGCTACCGTGAGTTGGCGCGCGGAGTTCACCCGGATCGTTTTGCCGATGCTTCCGAGCGACAGCAGCGTCTGGCGCTGGAGCAGTCCGCTAGCCTTAACGAGGCCTACCAGACCCTCAAAACGCCATCCAGACGTGCGCGTTATTTACTCGAACTCAAGGGTAATGAGGTGCCTCTGGAAGCAACGGTGCATGATCCCGAGTTTTTGATGCAGCAGATGCAGTGGCGCGAAGAACTTGAAGATCTGCGCGACAGCGCCGACATGGCGGGTATTGCAGCTTTCAAGCGTCGACTGAAACTCGATCAGCAATCATTGAACGACAGCTTCGCTGCTTGTTGGGATGACGTGGCGCAACGTGAACAGGCAGAACGCCTGATGCGGCGCATGCAGTTCCTCGACAAGCTCACTTACGAAGTGCGCCAGTTAGAAGAGCGCCTCGACGATTAACTCCGTGCTTTTCCCATTGCACGCCTGATTACAGATAAGTCCTGATAACGATGGCCCTACTGCAGATCGCCGAACCCGGCCAAAGTCCTCAACCGCACCAGCGCCGTCTGGCTGTGGGGATTGACTTGGGCACTACCAATTCGTTGGTCGCTGCATTGCGCAGTGGCCTTTCCGAGCCTTTGGCTGACGCGAACGGCAACGTCATTTTGCCTTCTGCTGTGCGCTATCACCCTGATCGTATTGAGGTGGGTGAATCCGCCCGCCTGGCGGCTTGCGCCGACCCGTTCAATACAGTGCTGTCGGTCAAGCGCCTGATGGGGCGAGGCTTGTCCGACGTCAAGCAGCTGGGTGAGCAATTGCCTTATCGCTTTGTCGGTGGTGAGTCGCACATGCCGTTCATCGAGACGGTGCAAGGACCTAAAAGCCCGGTCGAGGTGTCGGCGGACATACTCAAGGTGCTGCGCGAGCGTGCCGAGAAAACCCTGGGTGGAGAATTGGTCGGTGCCGTGATTACGGTTCCCGCTTACTTTGACGATGCTCAGCGTCAGGCCACTAAAGATGCGGCCAAACTGGCCGGTCTGAATGTCTTGCGTTTGCTCAATGAGCCGACGGCTGCGGCGGTGGCTTACGGCCTTGACCAGTCGGCGGAAGGCGTTGTTGCTATCTATGACTTGGGTGGCGGTACGTTTGACATTTCTATCCTGCGTCTGACCGGTGGTGTGTTCGAAGTGTTGGCCACCGGCGGCGACAGCGCGCTGGGCGGCGACGATTTCGACCACGCAATCGCCAACTGGATGGTTGCCCAGGCAGGTTTGTCGGCCAATCTGGATCCCGGCACCCAGCGTCAATTGCTGCAAGCCGCCTGCGCGGCCAAAGAAGCGCTGACTGACGCACCAAGCGTGACTGTTACGTTTGGTCAATGGTCAGCCCAATTGAGCCGTGAAGCCTTCGATGCACTGATAGAACCCATGGTCGCCCGCAGCCTCAAAGCCTGTCGTCGTGCCGTGCGCGACGCCAATATTGAAGTAGAAGACGTACAAGCCGTAGTTATGGTGGGTGGATCGACCCGTGTCCCGCGGGTGCGTGAAGCGGTTGCTGAAATGTTTGGTCGTCAGCCGTTGACGGATATCGACCCGGATCAAGTGGTTGCCATTGGTGCAGCGATTCAGGCCGATACCCTGGCGGGTAACAAGCGCGATGGTGGCGAGTTGCTGTTGCTGGACGTTATCCCGTTGTCCCTGGGGCTTGAGACCATGGGCGGCCTGATGGAGAAAGTCATCCCGCGCAATACCACGATCCCGGTGGCGCGTGCACAAGACTTTACCACTTACAAAGATGGCCAAACGGCCATGATGATCCATGTGTTGCAGGGTGAGCGCGAGCTGATCAGCGACTGCCGTTCACTGGCCCGTTTCGAGTTGCGTGGGATCCCGCCCATGGTGGCTGGAGCTGCAAAAATTCGCGTGACCTTTCAAGTGGATGCGGATGGTTTGCTCAGCGTGTCGGCCCGCGAAATGGGATCGGGCGTTGAAGCCAGTATTCAGGTAAAACCGTCCTACGGCCTGACCGACGGCGAAATTGCCAAAATGCTCAAGGATTCGTTCCAGTACGCCGGTGACGACAAGGTTGCGCGTGTGTTGCGCGAGCAGCAAGTCGATGCACAGCGTCTGATTGAAGCCGTGCAGGCCGCTCTTGAGGTAGATGGCGATCGTCTGCTGGATGCCGAGGAGCGCATGGTCATCGAACTGCAAATGCAGGCCTTGTCCGAATTGTTGAAAGGCACCGATGGTTACGCCATCGAGCAGCAGACTAAACGTCTGTCGCAAGTGACCGATGCCTTTGCTGCCCGCCGTATGGACTTGACTGTCAAGGCCGCTCTGGCAGGCCGCAACCTGAACGAAATCGAGGAATAACTGATGCCGCAGATCATTTTTCTGCCACACGCCGAGCATTGCCCGGACGGTATGGTTGTCGAAGCCGAGACCGGTAAGTCTATTCTCGAAGTGGCGCACGAAAACCATATTGAAATCGAAAGCGCCTGTGGCGGTGTCTGCGCTTGTACGACGTGCCACTGCATCATTCGCGAGGGTTTTGATTCGCTGGAAGAGGCTGACGAGCTGGAAGAAGACTACCTTGATCGTGCCTGGGGTCTTGAGGCGCAATCGCGGCTGAGCTGTCAGGCCAAGGTCGGGACTGAAGACCTGACTGTCGAGATACCGAAATACTCGCTCAACCATGCTGCCGAAGCGCCGCATTGATAATGATGCACGCCCTGCCTTGGCATGCCGGCTGTGTCAGGCAAACCTGATATACAGTCGCCCCACGGTTTGGGACAGCATCAGTATTTGCTTATAAAGGAAGTCTCATGAGCCTTAAATGGGTTGATGTGCAGGAAATCGCGATTCAGCTGGCTGAAGCTCACCCAGATGTAGACCCGCTCACGGTCAACTTCGTCAAGCTGCGCAATCTGGTGATGGCACTGCCAGAGTTCGATGACATTCCTGATCGCGGAGGGGAAAAGGTCCTCGAAGCCATTCAGGGGTTGTGGATCGAAGAAGCTGACTAAGCCTGCAACGCACGCAATTATGCAATACCCCGGAACCCGCGTATAATTCGCGGGTTTAATTTTTCGCTTCAATCACTGTTTCTGGAGTTACACCATGGCTGTTCAACGTACTTTTTCCATCATCAAGCCTGACGCCGTTGCTAAAAACGTTATCGGTAAGATCGTTACTCGTTTCGAAGACGCTGGCCTGCGCGTTGTTGCTTCGAAAATGAAGCAATTGTCCAAAGCCGAAGCTGAAGGTTTCTACGCTGAGCACAGCGAACGTGGTTTCTTCGGTGATCTGGTTGCTTTCATGACTTCCGGCCCTGTTGTTGTTCAGGTTCTGGAAGGCGAAAACGCTATCGCTCGTAACCGTGAGCTGATGGGCGCTACCAACCCTAAAGAAGCAGCTGCTGGCACTATCCGTGCTGACTTCGCTGAATCCATCGACGCTAACGCTGTTCACGGTTCCGACTCCGAAGCAGCCGCTGCTCGCGAAATCGCTTACTTTTTCGCAGCTACTGAAGTAACCACTCGATAAGCATCGGCTTGTGAGTGAGGGTGAAGACATGATTGCAACGACTGGCAAAACTAACCTGTTGGGTCTGACTCAGCCGGAAATGGAGAAATTCTTCGACTCAATCGGGGAGAAGCGTTTCCGTGCCGGTCAGGTCATGAAGTGGATTCACCACTTTGGCGTCGATGATTTCGACGCCATGACGAACGTCAGCAAGGCCTTGCGCGACAAGCTCAAGGCCATTGCTGAAGTTCGCGGTCCTGAAGTCGTCAGCGAGGACATCTCCACCGACGGTACCCGTAAATGGGTCGTGCGTGTGGCGTCCGGCAGCTGCGTCGAGACCGTTTACATTCCCCAGGGCAAACGTGGCACTTTGTGCGTTTCGTCCCAGGCTGGCTGTGCCCTGGACTGCAGCTTCTGCTCCACCGGCAAGCAAGGTTTCAATAGCAACCTCACTGCCGCCGAAGTAATTGGCCAAGTGTGGATTGCCAACAAATCCTTTGGCAGCGTACCGGCAACCATCGACCGCGCCATCACCAACGTGGTGATGATGGGCATGGGCGAACCGCTGCTGAACTTCGACAACGTCATTTCTGCCATGCATTTGATGATGGACGACCTGGGCTATGGCATCTCCAAGCGCCGGGTAACCCTGTCCACTTCTGGCGTAGTACCGATGATCGATGAGCTGGCCAAGCACATCGACGTGTCGCTGGCGTTGTCGCTGCACGCACCCAATGACGAGCTACGCAGTCAATTGGTGCCAATCAACAAAAAGTACCCGCTTAAAATGCTGCTTGAGTCTTGCCGTCGCTACATGGCGACCCTGGGTGAAAAGCGCGTTCTGACCGTTGAGTACACCTTGCTCAAAGACGTGAACGACCACGTTGATCACGCGCGTGAAATGATCGAGCTGCTCAAAGACACGCCGTGCAAGATCAACTTGATCCCGTTCAACCCGTTCCCGCATTCCGGCTACGAGCGACCAAGCAACAATGCGATTCGCCGCTTCCAGGAACTGCTGCAAAACGCGGGTTACAACGTAACAGTACGCACTACCCGCGGTGAAGACATTGACGCGGCATGCGGGCAACTCGTCGGCCAGGTCAATGACCGCACACGTCGCAGCGAACGTCATATTGCTTCGATTGAAGCCGATCTGGCGCTTAACGCTGCTGCCCGACCTTAAGAGAGGAACGCTATGACCCTGCGCGTGGCGCTTTGTGTGGTGTTGGTCAGCGTGTTGGCTGGCTGCGTTTCATCGGGTGGATCAAACCCGTTGAGCACCGACAAGGGTCGCGATGCAGCGCGTCAGGCGTATGTGCAACTGGGGCTCGGCTATTTGCAGCAAGGTTTGGCCGAGCAGGCAAAGATCCCCCTGGGTAAAGCGCTCGAGCTCGACAAGCATGACCCGGACACCCACGCTGCACTGGCTTTGCTGTATCAGTCCGAAATGGAACCCGAGCTTGCAGAGAACAGTTACCGTCAATCACTGAGTGCCCGCGCGCACGATGCGCGCACGCTCAATAACTACGGTAGCTTCCTGTTCGAGCAGCAACGCTATCAAGAGGCCTTTGCGCAGTTTCAGAAAGCCTCGACCGATAATCTTTATCCCGAACGCTCCCGTCTTTACGAAAATTTGGGTATAACGGCGCTCAAGCTTGGGCAACCTGATGTGGCTCGCAAGTACCTGGTAAAAGCGCTACGCCTGAATCCAAACCAGCCGCGAGCCTTGCTGGAGATGGCCGAATTGTCGTATCAGGACAAGCAATATGTGCCAGCACGTGAGTATTACGATCGTTTTAGCCTGCTTAGTGGGCAAAATGCACGTAGTCTATTGCTCGGCGCGCGGCTGGCTACTGTCTTCGATGATCGCGCCACACCTGCAACGTTCGGCCAGCAACTAAAACGACTTTATCCCGGCACGCCGGAATATCAGCAATACCTGTCGGAGCAATGATGAAAGCGGCGCAACCCGAAGTTCCAGCAGCGACTCGAGTCAATCCCGGTGAGACCTTGCGTCAGGCCCGTGAGAACAATGGATGGACATTGGCCGAAGTCGCCTTGAAGCTCAATCTCACGGTCAGCTCCCTGAGTAATCTTGAGGCGGGCGCATTCGACAAATTGCCCGGTCATACGTTTGCCCGTGGCTACATCCGGGCTTATGCCAAATTGCTGGGCATGGACCAGGCTGCGCTGGTGCATGAATTTGACGTCTACACAGGGACGGATTCGACCGGCAGCAGCGTTCACAGCCTTGGCCGTATCGAAGAGCCCGTACGTGTTTCGCATACCATCTTGCGTATCGTCAGCCTGATACTGCTGCTGGCTGTAATCGGTGGCGGCTTTCTCTGGTGGCAGGACCAGACATCCATGCGCACAAAGGACCTGATCGGTCTCACGCCTGAACACGTTGAAGTCGAAGGCGCGGACGGTACAACCCAGATCCATCCGCTGGACGAGCCGGAAGATCAAGCCGTCGCTGAAGCGAAAACGGAAGGTGACGCGGCTGTCCCCGTCGAACCTGCAGGCGACCAGACCGGGGCGACAGCTTTAACGCTCCCGGCAGCGCCTGAAGCGGCCGTTGCTGTTGCCCCGGCGCCGGCTATTCCTGCGCCAGTGGCTCAAGCTGCGCCAACGCCGGTTGCTCCAGTAGCGCCTGCCTCTGCGGTCGCTCCCGCCGCGCCAGTGACTGAAACAGCCCCCGCAGTGGCGGGTGCTGGCAAGGTGGGCGTGCAGTACACCGCTGATTGCTGGACTCAGGTCACCGATGCGAATGGCAAAGTGCTATTTGGCGGCCTGAAGCGCAAGGGCGAAAATCTTGAAGTGAGCGGCAAGCCTCCACTAAGCCTGCGTCTGGGTTATGCCCGGGGTGCGCAAGTGACCTACAACGGTCAGGCAGTGGATGTGGCTCCTTTCACCAGTGGCGAGACTGCTCGCCTGAAGCTAGGTCAATAAGTCATGCACGGCGAATCACCAATCAAACGTCGCGAATCGCGCAAAATCTGGGTCGGCTCTGTGCCGGTAGGTGGCGATGCCCCTATCGCGGTTCAAAGCATGACCAACAGTGACACCAATGATGTTGCAGCTACCGTTGCGCAGATCAATCGCCTTGAAGCCGCAGGCGTCGATATCGTGCGCGTTTCTGTACCAGACATGGATGCTGCCGAAGCGTTTGGTCGCATCAAGCAACTGGTCAAGGTGCCATTGGTTGCCGATATTCACTTTGACTACCGCATCGCGTTGCGTGTCGCCGAGCTGGGCGTGGACTGCCTGCGTATCAACCCCGGAAACATCGGTCGCGAAGACCGTGTCCGTGCGGTTGTGGATGCAGCACGTGATCGGGGTATCCCAATCCGTATTGGCGTGAATGCCGGCTCCCTCGAAAAGGATCTGCAAAAGAAATACGGCGAACCGACACCTGCCGCGCTGGTCGAGTCGGCACTGCGTCACGTGGAACACCTTGAGCGCCTGAATTTCCAGGACTTCAAGGTCAGCGTGAAGGCGTCCGATGTGTTCATGGCCGTAGAAGCCTATCGCTTGCTGGCCAAAGAAATCGTACAGCCCTTGCACTTGGGGATCACCGAGGCGGGCGGATTGCGCTCCGGCACAGTGAAATCTGCAGTGGGCCTAGGTATGCTGCTCGCCGAAGGCATCGGCGATACCATCCGTATCTCGCTGGCGGCCGACCCGGTGGAAGAAGTGAAAGTCGGTTACGACATTCTCAAATCCCTGCGTTTGCGTTCCCGCGGGATCAACTTCATCGCGTGCCCGAGCTGTTCGCGCCAGAACTTCGACGTGGTAAAAACCATGAACGAGCTGGAAGGGCGCCTTGAAGATTTGTTGGTCCCCCTGGATGTTGCTGTGATCGGCTGTGTGGTAAATGGCCCCGGCGAAGCCAAGGAAGCCCACGTGGGCCTGACCGGCGGTACGCCAAACCTGATTTATATCGACGGTAAGCCGTCGCAGAAGTTAACGAATGAAAATCTGGTGGATGAGCTCGAAAAACTGATCCGCCAGAAAGCGGCCGAAAAGGTCGAAGCCGACGCAGCTGTCATTGCGCGCGGCTAATCAAACGAATTAAGGATTTTTTGTGAGCAAGTCACTGCAAGCCATTCGTGGCATGAACGACATCCTGCCCGAGCAGACGCCCCTGTGGCGTTTCTTTGAGGGCAAGGTCGCGCGGCTGTTGGATAACTACGGTTACAAACAAATCCGCATGCCGATCGTTGAGTTCACCGAGCTGTTCAAACGCTCAATCGGTGAAGTGACCGACATTGTCGAAAAAGAGATGTACACCTTCGAAGACCGCAACGGCGATTCGCTGACCTTGCGTCCCGAAGGCACCGCGGCCTGCGTGCGTGCTGTACTAGAGCACGGCATCACGGGCGGTGGTCAGGTTCAAAAACTGTGGTACGTCGGTCCGATGTTTCGCCACGAGCGTCCTCAAAAAGGCCGTTATCGCCAGTTCCATCAGGTGGGTGTCGAGGTGTTCAACCTTGACGGTCCGGACATTGATGCCGAGCTGATCGTGCTGACCTGGCGCCTGTGGGGCGAGCTGGGTATTCGTGACGCAGTCAAACTTGAGCTCAACAGTCTGGGCACCAGCGAAGCCCGTGCCCGTTATCGTGCCGCCCTGGTTGAATACCTGACGTCGCGCCTGAGCGAACTGGACGAAGACAGTCAGCGCCGTCTCAAATCCAATCCGCTGCGTGTTCTGGATACCAAGAATGCGGATACACAGGCAGTTCTGGTTGACGCTCCCAAGCTGGTGGACTACCTCGACGAAGAGTCCCGCGTGCACTTTGAAGGCCTCAAGGCGCGTCTCGATGCGGCAGGCATACCTTACGTCATCAACCCGAAACTGGTTCGCGGGCTTGATTACTACAGCAAAACCGTATTCGAGTGGGTCACTGACAAACTCGGCGCTCAGGGCACCGTCTGTGCTGGTGGCCGCTATGACGGCCTGGTTGAGCAAATGGGTGGCAAACCCACCTCGGGTGTTGGTTTCGCCATGGGTATCGAGCGCCTGATCCTGATGCTGGAAACCCTTGAGCAAATCCCTGAAGAAATCTCGCGTCAGGTCGATGTGTACCTGTGCGCCTTCGGTGAAGCTGCTGAATTGGCCGCACTGGCCTTGAGCGAACGTGTTCGCGATCAGTTGCCGAACCTGCGCCTGCAAGTCAATGCCGGCGCGGGCAGCTTTAAAAGCCAGTTCAAGAAGGCCGACAAGAGCGGCGCGTTGTATGCGCTGATCCTGGGCGACGACGAATTGGCCCGGCAAGTGGTAGGTGTCAAACCCCTGCGTGGCCAGGGCGAACAACAAACTATTGCCTGGGATGCTCTTTCAGAGCACTTGGCCACCTGCGTCGTGCAGGGTTGAAGCTGTAAAAACAGCCGATTTATCGAATAAGGAGTGTTGGGGTGTCGAGTAACGATGATGATCAGCTGGGCGAGTTGAAAGACTGGTGGCAGCGCAACGGCAAACCCCTGGTCACTGGCGGCTTGCTGGCGCTGGTGGTGGTGTTCGGCTGGCAGGCTTGGCACAAATATCAGAGCAATCAGTCGCAGGGTGCGTCGATTCTCTACCAACAACTGCTTGAAACCACATTGACGCCCAATGACCAGCCTGACGCTGCGCAAGTTGCGGATCTGGCCAACAAGCTGAAGAGCCAGTACGGCGGCAGCGCATACGCGCAATTTGGCGGTCTGTTTGTGGCCAAGGTCGCGGTTGACAGCGGCAAGCTGGATGACGCGGCCAATGAGCTGAAAATTATCGTCGACAAGCCTGCCAATGCCACGTTGGGCGAAGTGGCGCGTCAGCGTCTGGCCCAGGTTCTGGCTGCACAGAACAAGGTGGATGAAGCCTTGAAGCTGCTGGAAGGTGATTCGGACAAAGCATTCCTGGCCAGCCGTGAAGAGCTCAAGGGCGACCTGCTGGTTCAGCAGGGCCGTACTGATGACGCACGTGCAGCCTACGAAAAAGCCAAGGCGGCGCTCTCGGATGAGGCGGCAGTCGGCGGCTTACAAATCAAGCTCGACGACCTGGCCAAAGGGGATGCGTAACGTGATTCGTTGGAAACATGCAGCATTGCTGGCTCTGGCCATTTTGGCCGCGGGTTGCAGCAGCAACAGCAAAAAAGAACTGCCACCGGCCGCGCTGACCGACTTCAAAGAAGAAGTCGTTTTGCAAAAGCAGTGGAGCCGTTCGATTGGCGATGGCCAGGGCAAAACCTACAACATGCTGGTGCCAGCCGTTGAAGGTAATACCCTGTACGCCGCCGATGTAACGGGTGTCGTGATGGCGCTGGACCGTATGAACGGCGACGTCAAATGGAAAAAGGACCTGGAACTGCCTGTGTCCGGCGCTGTTGGCGCCGGTTATGGCCTGGTCCTGCTGGGTACCCTGCAAGGTGAAGTGGTTGCGCTTGACGCCAGTTCTGGCGAAGAAAAATGGCGCTCCCGTGTTACCAGCGAAGTCCTGGCTCCGCCTGCAACCAACGGCGACGTGGTTGTGGTTCAAACCCAGGACGATCGTCTGATCGGCCTCGATGCCTCGACCGGCGACCAGCGCTGGACCTACGACAGCACGCCGGGTGTTCTGACCCTGCGTGGAACGGGTGCCCCCGTGGTGACCAATCACTTGGCGGTGGCAGGTCTTTCCACCGGTAAAGTGGTGGCGCTGGACACCCGTAATGGCGTACCGGTATGGGAACAGCGTGTTGCCATCCCGCAAGGCCGTTCCGAGCTGGAGCGCATAGTTGACATCGACGGTGGTCTGCTACTGTCCGGTGGCACGCTGTATGTCGCCAGCTATCAGGGCCGCATGGCTGCACTGGAACTTGAAAGCGGCCGTGTGCTGTGGCAGCGCGATGCATCCAGTTATGCCGGTGTCGCACAAGGTTTTGGCAGCGTCTATGTCAGCCTGGCGTCCGGCACTGTTGAAGGCGTCGACGAGCGTTCGACCACCGCTTTGTGGAGCAACGAATCTCTGGCCCGCCGTCAGCTGTCGGCACCGGAAGTGTTCTCCAGCTATGTAGCGGTCGGCGACATGGAAGGCTATCTGCACCTGCTGAGCCAGGTCGATGGGCGTTTTGTAGGCCGTACCCGCATTGACAGCGATGGCCTGCGGGCACGTCCGCTGGTGGTCGGTGACATGATTTACGTGTTTGGTAACAGCGGCAAACTGGAAGCCCTGACCATTCGCTAAGGCGTCTATGCTTGAGGCTCTAGGGCCTCAGGCAGCCTTGCTCTGGCAAGGTTTGCGGCACATTTTGTGCTGTTCCGAACTCTGGCCGCTGCCCTGCAGCGGCTTTTGTATTTTTTGAAATAACGAAGTGGAGAGCCGCATGGTTCCCGTAATCGCCCTGGTGGGCCGACCAAACGTCGGCAAGTCCACCTTGTTCAACCGCCTGACCAGGACTCGCGACGCCATCGTCGGCGACTTGTCCGGTCTGACCCGTGATCGCCAATACGGTGAGGCCAAGTGGCAAGGGCGTTCCTACATTCTGGTCGACACCGGTGGTATCTCCGGTGACGAGCACGGTATGGACGAAAAGATGGCCGAGCAGTCACTGCTGGCTATTGAAGAAGCAGATGTGGTGCTGTTCCTGGTAGATGCCAAGGCGGGTTTCACTGCCGCTGACCAGATGATCGGCGAACACTTGCGCAAACGAAACAAGCGTTCCTACGTGGTAGCTAACAAGGTCGATAACATCGACCCGGACATGGCACGCGCAGAATTCGCACCGTTGGGCATGGGCGACGCAATCCCTATCGCCGGTGCACACGGCCGCGGTATCTCGCAGTTGCTCGAAGTGGCGTTGTCCTCCTTCCCGCGTGACGAGGATGATGCCGAAGAAGGCGAACCTGAAATCGTTCTCGAAGGCGAGGAAGCCAAGCGCATTCCGGGTCCGGGCGAAAAAGACGGTATCAAGATCGCGATCATCGGTCGTCCGAATGTCGGCAAATCGACACTGGTCAACCGCATGCTCGGTGAAGACCGTGTAATCGTGTACGACCAGCCAGGCACTACCCGAGACAGTATTTACATCCCGTTTGAGCGTAACGACGAAAAGTACACGCTGATCGACACGGCTGGTGTTCGCAAACGCGGCAAGATCCACGAAGAAGTTGAAAAATTCTCCGTGGTCAAAACGCTGCAAGCGATTAAAGACGCCAACGTGGTGATCTTTGTCATGGACGCGCGCGAAGGCGTAGTGGATCACGACCTGAACCTGTTGGGCTTTGCACTGGAGGCCGGTCGCGCTCTGGTCATCGCAATCAACAAATGGGACGGCATGACCCCAAGCGAACGCGACTACGTCAAGACCGAGCTGCAGCGCCGCCTGTTCTTCGTTGACTTTGCCGACATCCACTTCATCTCGGCGCTGCACGGCACGGGCGTGGGTAACCTGTACCAGTCGGTGCAGAACTCCTTCAAGTCTGCGGTGACACGCTGGCCGACCAACCGCCTGACTCAGATCCTTGAAGATGCGGTAGGCGAGCACGCGCCGCCGATGGTCAACAACCGCCGTATCAAGCTGCGTTATGCCCACTTGGGTGGTGCTAACCCGCCGATTATCGTGATTCACGGTAACCAGGTTGAGAAGGTGCCGAAGTCTTACGTCCGTTACCTTGAAAACACCTACCGCCGTGTCTTGAAACTGGTCGGTACGCCGATCCGCATCGAGTTCAAAGGTGGCGAGAACCCGTACGAGGCGAACAAAAACTCGTTGACCGACCGTCAGGTCAACAAGAAGCGCCGCATGATGTCGCACCACAAGAAAGCCGAGAAAAAACGCAAAGACAAGCGCTGATAGCGCAACGTCGACGCGTAATGAGAAAGGGTCCCAACGGGCCCTTTTTCGTGCCGGGTGTTTGGGCTATCCTCGGTGAGTCCTGTGCCGCAGTCAGTGCCGGGAACTCAACAGGGAACGGCCATGATAACCAGCAAGTTGCCGAACGTCGGCACTACTATCTTCACGCGCATGTCGCAGCTCGCGACGGAAACCGGCGCACTCAACTTGTCTCAGGGCTTCCCTGACTTTGATGGCCCGCAAGCGTTGCGTGATGCCGTCGGTCAACACATTGCCAGTGGCCACAATCAATATTCCCCGATGACCGGTTTACCCGCGCTGCGTCAGCAAGTGGCTGCCAAAATAAGCCGCAGCTATGGCGTTAAAGTGGATGCGGACGCTGAAGTCACCATCACGCCGGGTGCGACCCAAGCCATTTTCTGTGCCATTCAGGCCGTGATCCATGCGGGTGACGAAGTCATCGTGTTCGACCCGTGTTATGACAGTTACGAGCCTTCAGTCGAACTGGCCGGTGGCCGTTGCGTTCATGTGCCGCTGGCACTGGATGATTTCTCCATCGATTGGCAAAGACTCAGTGAGGCCCTTAGCCCACGCACGCGGATGATTATTCTCAACAGTCCTCACAACCCGAGTGGCGCGCTAATCAGCCGTCGGGAACTGGACCAGTTGGCGAAACTTATCGAAAACCGTGACATCTACCTCATCAGCGATGAGGTGTATGAACATTTGGTGTTCGACGGGGTGCCCCACGTCAGTGTTTTGTCACATCCCGAGTTGTACCATCGCGCATTCGTTGTCAGTTCTTTCGGCAAGACATACCACGTCACGGGCTGGAAAACCGGCTATGTGGTTGCGCCGCCCGCCTTGACGGCAGAGCTGCGTAAAGTGCACCAATACGTCAGTTTTTGCGGGGTGACGCCGCTGCAATATGCGCTGGCCGATTTTATGGCAGCCTGCCCGCAGCATGTCGAAGAACTGCCCGCTTTTTACCAGGCCAAGCGTGACCTGTTTTGTGATTTGTTAAACCCATCGCGCTTTACCTTCAAGCCGGTGGCAGGGACTTACTTTCAATTGGTTGATTACTCCCTTATTCGTCCGGACCTTAATGATGTCGACATGGCCGTGTGGCTGACCCGCGAGCATGGCGTGGCGACAATCCCGGTTTCGGTGTTCTACCAGACCCCGCCCGAAGGGCAGCGGCTGGTTCGCCTATGTTTTGCGAAACGCGAGGAGACGCTGCGTGAAGCAGCAGAAAAACTATGCGTGATCTAAGTGGTTTACCCGATTTAACTGTGGCGCTGGTCCAGACCACACTGGCCTGGCATGACCGTCAGGCCAATTTCGATCATTTCGATGAGCTGTTGCAGCAGGCCGCGGGCGCGGACCTGGTAGTGCTGCCTGAAATGTTCACCACCGGTTTCAGCATGGACTCCAAAGCCCTGGCTGAAGCAGAAAATGGCCCAACTACCCAGTGGTTGCGCGATCAGGCCAAAAAACTCAATGCCGTCGTGACTGGCAGCGTCATTATTGAAGCGGCTGATGGCAGCCATCGCAATCGACTGCTGTGGGCCCGTCCGGATGGTGTCGTGCTGCACTACGACAAGCGTCACCTGTTCCGTATGGTGGGCGAGCACGAACACTTTACCCCCGGTGAGCGTCAGGTTCAGTTTGAAGTGAAGGGCTGGCGAATCAGGCCGTTGATTTGTTACGACCTGCGCTTCCCGGTCTGGAGTTGCGATCCCCATGACACCGATCTGTTGCTTTACACCGCCAACTGGCCGGGGGCGCGGCGTCTTCACTGGAATCGCCTGCTGCCTGCACGCGCCATTGAAAACCTCTGTTACGTCGCTGCAGTGAATCGGGTCGGGGCGGATGGGAAAGGGCTGGTGTACACGGGTGACAGCCATATTCTCGATTTTCAGGGCGAGTCGCTGCTCAGTGCGGGTGAGGCAGATGGTGTGTTTCAAGTCAGCTTGAATGCCGGTGAACTCGCTGCTTACCGTGAGCGTTTTCCGGCTGATCTCGATGCGGATGAGTTCGAGCTGAAAGTCTGAGGGCAACCCCCGGCCTGCCTGCGCAACCGGGCGGCGAGGGTGTTGAGTATGTGGCGTGCAAAAAAGCCCCCATGGCGTTCACCATGGGGGCTTTTGTGTAGCTGGCGTGCGTTACGCGGCTTTTGCCTCGGCTTCGCTCAGTGCGCGGTTCAGTGCGCTGAACAGGGCTTTGAAGCTGGCTGTGGTGATGTTTTCATCGATGCCCACGCCATGCACGGCACGCTCGCCGTTGACACGCAGTTCAATGTAGGCCGCCGCTTTGGCATTGGTGCCCGCCCCGATTGCATGCTCGTTGTAATCCATGATCTCGGCCTTGACCGGTAAGCCCGCTACCAGCGCCTCCAGAGCGCCATTGCCTTTGCCGCTCCAACGCAGGTTGGTTTCGCCCGCGCCCTTGGCGGACACCTCGACGTCGACGGCGCTGTGGCCATTCTCTTCTTGCAACCGATGGCTCACCAACGCGTAAGGCGTGTTGGCTTGCAGGTATTCGCTGTGCAACAGGCTGTGAATCTGCTGCGCGGTCATCTCCAGGCCCAGACGGTCGGTTTCGCGTTGCACGACCTGACTGAACTCGATTTGCATGCGGCGCGGCAAGCTGATGCCGTATTCCTGCTCGAGCAGGTAGGCAATACCGCCTTTGCCGGATTGGCTGTTCACACGAATCACTGCTTCGTAGCTGCGACCGATGTCAGCCGGGTCGATAGGCAAGTAGGGGACTTCCCACAATGCGTCCGGTTTCTGCTGCGCGAAGCCTTTGCGGATAGCGTCCTGGTGCGAGCCGGAGAAGGCCGTATGCACAAGATCGCCCACATACGGGTGACGCGGGTGGACCGGAATCTGGTTGCACTCTTCGACGACTTTGCGCACGCCATCGATGTCCGAGAAGTCCAGTTGCGGGTCCAGGCCCTGTGTGTACATGTTCAATGCCACCGTCACCAAGTCGACGTTGCCGGTGCGCTCGCCGTTACCAAAGAGGCAACCTTCGACACGGTCAGCGCCCGCCAACAGGCCCAGTTCGGTGGCCGCTACGCCGGTGCCCCGGTCGTTGTGGGTGTGCAGGCTGATGATGACGCTGTCGCGACGATTGATATGGCGACCGAACCATTCGATCTGGTCGGCATAAATATTCGGCGTGGCGCATTCAACCGTGGCAGGCAGGTTGAGAATCATCTTGTGCTCCGGGGTCGGGTTCCAGACCTCGATCACGGCGTCACAGACTTCTTTGGCAAACTCCAGCTCAGTGGCGCTGAAGGTTTCGGGCGAGTATTCAAAGGTCCACTGGGTTTCGGGCTGTTGCGCGGCGTATTTGACGAACAGCTTGGCTGCGCTGACGGCGATCTCCTTGATGCCGTCCTTGTCCTGATTGAACACGATTCGGCGGAAGGCCGGGCAGGTCGCGTTGTACAAGTGAACGATGGCCTTTTTTGCTCCGCGCAATGATTCAAACGTGCGCGCGATCAAGTCTTCACGGCCCTGGGTCAAGACCTGAATGGTCGTGTCATCCGGTATATGGCCGTCTTCAATCAAGGTGCGCACAAAGTCGAAATCGGTTTGTGAAGCGGCCGGGAACGACGCTTCAATCTCTTTCACGCCCACACTCACCAGCGTCTTCCAGAAGCGCAGCTTCTTGGTGGCATCCATCGGTTCGATCAGTGACTGGTTGCCGTCGCGCAGATCGGAACTGCACCAGATAGGTGCTTGAGTGATGGTTTTCGACGGCCAGGTCCGGTCAGGCAAATCAATGACAGGGAACGGCCGGTACTTCGAAGACGGGTTTTTGAGCATGGTCATCAGGCAATCCTTATTGTACGAGCCGAAAAAAGGCGGCTAACCGGAGATACAAAGCAGAGGGGCGAGGCACCGCAATCAGCTTTGCAGTCGTGCGCTGACGAGGCAAAGGCTGCGATGTTGACGTTGCAGAATGAGGGTGTGAGAGGTTTTCATGGCCTCAACCCTAACCATTGGCAGGGAGGATGGCAAGCGGCCAAAAAACTTTGAGAGAAATGCTCTTAAATGACATTTTTTCGAAGGTAAATAGCGCAATCTAATTTTTTTGTTGCTGTGGATTGCGCCGCATAAAGAGTCGTCGACGTTTTGTGCTGTGTGGCTGTGTGCAAATGTTACGGCTGGAAAGCGCCAATGAAAATCGCCGGATCGACGCGCGCATCATTCAGGCTGACGTTCCAGTGCATGTGCGGTCCAGTGGCGCGGCCGGTTGATCCAACCCTGCCCACGACATCACCCCGTGCCAGTTGCTGCCCGACCTGGGTGTCAACCTTCGACATGTGACAAAACATGCTGATGAAGCCCTGGCCGTGATCGACAAACACCGTATTGCCATTGAAGAAATAATTGCCGATCAAAATCACCTTGCCTGCGGCGGGCGTTTTGATCGGCGTACCTGCAGGCACGGCAAAATCCAGACCCGCGTGTGGGTTACGTTCTTCGCCATTAAAGAAACGTCGCACCCCGAACTTGCTCGACAGGGGGCCAGTAACCGGTTTATCGAGCAGCAGGTTGCTCGGCGTATTAGGGCTGAACGTGCGGTAGGCCTTGATCTGAATGGCCAGCTCGTTGTCGATGCGTTTGATGTCAGCGGGGTTCGGGTTGACCTGACGCTGATTTTTCAGCGTGATCCGTTGCTCGGGGTATTTTTTGTGGCCAACAGTGAAATTCAGGTCTTGGCCTCCCGTGCTGATGGACTGAGTACCGGGTTTGACGGTTAACGGGATACCAACGATGGCACGCCAGGTGTCCTGTTCCTTGACCACCAGCACCGGTTTGCCCTGGTAGGTGGCTTTGGGCGCCTGTACGCCGTTGCCCAGTTCAATTACGGCCACGCCCCCTGGCACCGGTTTATTGAGTAGGCGGGTGATGTAACTGTCAGCCGCGTGCGCGTTGACAGTCAGGCATAGCAACAAAAAGGCAGAAGCGAAACGCAGCATCGATCAATCCAATAGTGAAAGGGTGACAGGCGTGAGGTGATTATCCTCGACGCGCACGTGGAGTTCGCCTTCACCGAGCTTGGCTTTCAGGCGTTGGCCATTGTGGGTTTGTTCGGCACTGCGGATGGCGTTGCCTCGCTCGTCAAGCAGAATGCTGTAACCGCGGCCCAAAGTAGCCAGCGGGCTGACCACATTCAGCGTCTGCATCTGACTGTGCAACTGCAGGCGACGGGCTTTCAAGCCTTCACGCATGGCCCGCGGCAAACGTTCGGCCAAGCTGTCGAGGCGTTGACGCAAGAGGGCCAACTGACGGCCGGGATGCTGGCCTGCCAGACGAGTTTCCAGACGAATCAAGCGTTCGCGACGCGTATTGAGGCTGCGTTCAAAGGCCCGTCGCATGCGCATATCCAGGTCATCCAGACGTTGCGCTTGCTGGCGCAGACGTTCCCCCGGGTGACGCAAGCGGCGCGCGAGCCCGTCAAGGCGCAGGCGTTCGCGCATCAAGCGATCACGCATACGCATCATCAGACGCCTGTGCAGGCTTTCAATACGGTGCTGCAAGTCGCTGGAATCCGGGGCCAGCAATTCGGCGGCGGCAGACGGTGTAGGCGCGCGCACATCGGCCACGAAGTCACTGATCGAGACATCGGTCTCGTGACCGACAGCGCTCACAATCGGGGTTACACAGGCATCGATGGCGCGGGCCACGGCCTCTTCGTTGAAACACCACAAGTCTTCCAGGGAGCCGCCGCCACGGGCCAGGATCAGCGCATCAAAGCCGCGCGCGTCGGCCATTTTCAACGCGCGCACGATCTGCGCAGTGGCTTCGCGTCCTTGGACGGCGGTAGGAATCAGGGTCAGCTCGACGTGAGGTGCGCGCCGGCGAAATACGCTGATGATGTCGCGAATCACCGCGCCGGTGGGCGAACTGACAATCCCGATACGCTGCGGGTGGGCGGGCAGGGCAACCTTGCGTTCAGCGCTGAACAGGCCTTCGGCGCTGAGCTTTTCTTTCAGTGCCTCAAAGGCCAACCGCAGCGCGCCGTCACCCGCGGGTTCAACGGTATCGAGGATCAGTTGGTAATCGCCCCGGCCTTCGAATAACGACACCTTGCCGCGCACCTTGACCGCCAGGCCGTCTTTTAATGCTTGGCGCACGCGGGCAGCATTGTTGCGAAACAGCGCGCAGCGCACCTGAGCGCCGCTGTCTTTGAGTGTGAAATACACGTGGCCGGACGCCGGGCGGGCGAGGTTGGAGATTTCGCCTTCGACCCAGATGTTGCTGAACACGTCTTCGAGCAACACCCGGGCTCGGCCGTTGAGCTGGCTGACGGTCAGGACTTCGCGGTCGAGATTGAGTCTTGCAAAGGGGTCTTTAATCATGTCGGCCATCATAAGGGCGGATTGTTATGACTGCACGTATCTGGTTACAGTCCGCGCACTAAAAACAAGGAAGTTGCCCCATGGATCTGCCTTATACCGGGAGCGAGTGGCTGTTGCTGGAGCTGGCCATTGCACTGGCGTACATCGTGTTTGGCGTAGCCGGGTTCGGCACGGCGCTGGTGGCGGGACCGCTGTTGATCCTGTGTCTTCCCCTGTCGAAAATAATCCCGCTACTGGTGTTGCTTGATTGTGTAGCGGCATTTGGCAATTGGTTGCCTGCGCGTCGCGACGTGGCGCGTCGCGAACTTTTACGTTTACTCCCTTGTATGGCGTTGGGTTGTGTTGTCGGGGTGGTGTTTCTGCTGAACCTCAAGTCAGATTTATTACTGCTGCTGATGGGAATATTCATCAGCGCGTATGCGGTTTATAGCTTGGCCGTGAAGGTACGGCCGAAGCACGTGCCTGCCGGTTGGGCGATTCCGACCGGCACCGTGGGCGGATTATTTGGTGCATTGTTTGGCAGCGGTGGCTTTTTGTATGCGCTGTACCTCAATGCGCGTTTGCCCAAAGAGGCGGCGCGGGCCACGCAAAGTGCGTTGATCAGTTGCAGCACGGTGGTGCGCCTGAGCTTGTTTGTGATTGCCGGGGTGTACGCCGATGGCGCTCTGCTGCTATTGGCCGTGTGTCTGTTACCGGCAATGGCGCTTGGGCTATGGGCAGGGCGACGACTGACGCGCAAATTGTCCCGCGAGGCCTTTGTGCGACTGGTGACATGGCTGGTGCTGGCCAGCGGCATCGCGCTGATCGTCCGCTACTTGAGCGCTTGACCTCAGGGGATCAGGCTTTAAGCTGCGCCCCCTGAGACCCAGCAGCCTGCGCCAGTGTTTACACTTTTGGCTTTGTTTTCTTTTTTATACGTGTCGTTTGTCATGAATTCGCAAAGCATCATCGTCCCCAAAATCTCCACCTTGCCGGTTCATGAGCCGCGCGCCCGCGCGATCGTGCGCTGGTTGGTGCGCAAGAACATCATTGAAGAAGCCCTGACCACGTGCGGCCGCACCGGCAACGGCATGGCCCATGCGATCGCGCCGGGGGCTGCCGACGTCGTGCTTCATCCCGAGGCGCTGCCGTTCGCGGAGCCGGTCAATGGCCTGGAAATCATTACCAAGCGCTGCATCTATACCCCGGCCAAGGGGTTTCTTGAAGAGGCCGGATGCGCCGAGTGCCGCAAGGAAGTCGGTGAGGCGCTGTTCGAAAGCCTTGAAGACTGGATGCCGGGGCGTACAGACAACTTCACGTGCCCGTTATGTGGTCATGAAGATGACATCAATGGCTTCCTGTTCTTGCAGCCGTGCGCGTTCTCCAATCTGGGGTTCATCTTTAATAATTGGGCCGAAGCGGGTTTCAAGCAGAGCTTCCTGGATGAATTTGCCGACTGGCTGGATCAGCCGGTGGCGTGGGTGAAGGTGGAGCTTTAACGCTTGTGCCGGTGCCAGGGCGTTTTTCTGCCTTGGGAGTCAGCAAATCATTGACCCTTAGCGTAAAACTCTCTAAAGGTTTCCGTTGAGCCGCACAGGTGTTTTAAGTACAATGGCGCGCTTCCATTTTCCCGCTCGGGAGCCCCAGCGATGCTGCGTATCAGCCAAGAAGCACTCACCTTCGATGACATCCTTCTCGTCCCCGGTTATTCCGAGGTTCTCCCGAACGAAGTCAGCCTCAAGACTCGTTTGACCCGTGGCATTGAACTGAATATTCCGCTGGTTTCCGCCGCAATGGACACCGTAACTGAAGCCCGTCTGGCAATCGCCATGGCTCAGGAAGGCGGTATCGGTATCATCCACAAGAACATGACCATCGAGCAGCAAGCTCACGAAGTCCGCAAGGTCAAGCGCTTCGAAGCCGGTGTGGTTAAAGAGCCCATCACGATCGAGGCAGATGCAACCGTCCGTGAGTTGCTCGAACTGACCCGTCAGCACAACATCTCCGGCGTTCCGGTCCTGCAAAATGGCGACCTGGTCGGTATCGTGACCTCCCGTGACGTGCGCTTTGAAAACCGTCTGGAAGCCTCCGTACGCGATGTGATGACGCCTAAAGAGCGTCTGGTCACCGTCAAGGAAGGTGCCGACAAAGAAGAAGCCCGCGAGCTGTTGCACAAGCACCGCATCGAGCGCGTCCTGATCGTTGACGACAAATTTGCCCTCAAAGGCATGATGACCGTTAACGACATCGAAAAAGCCAAGGCTTACCCGTTGGCCAGCAAGGACGATCAAGGTCGTCTGCGTGTGGGCGCTGCGGTCGGCACCGGCAAAGACACCGCCGATCGCGTTGCAGCGCTGGTTGCTGCCGGCGTTGACGTTGTCGTTGTTGATACCGCGCACGGTCACTCCAAAGGTGTGATCGACCGCGTACGTTGGGTCAAGCAGAACTTCCCTGAGGTTCAGGTGATTGGCGGCAACATCGCCACCGGCGCTGCGGCGCTGGCGCTGGCCGAAGCGGGCGCTGACGCGGTCAAGGTCGGTATCGGCCCAGGCTCGATCTGCACCACCCGTATCGTGGCCGGTGTTGGCGTTCCGCAAATCAGCGCGATTGCCAATGTGGCTGCTGCCCTTGAAGGCACTGGCGTTCCCCTGATCGCCGATGGCGGCATCCGTTTCTCGGGTGACCTGTCCAAGGCCATCGTGGCCGGTGCGTCCTGCGTGATGATGGGTTCGATGTTTGCCGGTACTGAAGAAGCACCGGGCGAGATCGAGCTGTTCCAGGGTCGCTCGTACAAGGCCTATCGCGGCATGGGTTCGCTGGGTGCGATGTCGCAGTCCCAGGGTTCGTCTGACCGTTACTTCCAGGACTCTTCTGCGGGTGCCGAGAAGCTGGTGCCGGAAGGCATCGAAGGTCGCGTACCGTACAAAGGCTCGCTGACAGCGATCATTCACCAACTGATGGGCGGTCTGCGTTCTTCGATGGGTTACACCGGCAGCGCCGACATCGAGCAAATGCGTACCAAGCCAGAGTTCGTGCGTATCACAGGTGCCGGCATGGCTGAATCTCACGTCCATGACGTGCAGATCACCAAGGAAGCGCCAAACTATCGCGTAGGTTGATAGTGATCGCACCTAGGCCAGTGCCGGGTGCGATGCGAATTAAGTAACCGGGGCTGTTTGATTCAGCCCCGTGTCGTTTCTGAAATTAATCGAGATTTTGTCATGGCCCTCGACATTCACGCTCACCGCATCCTGATCCTGGACTTCGGTTCCCAGTACACCCAGCTGATTGCCCGCCGCGTGCGCGAGATCGGTGTTTACTGCGAACTGCACCCGTTCGACATGGACGACGCCGCGATCCGCGAGTTCGCCCCAAAAGGCATCATCCTGGCAGGCGGCCCGGAGTCGGTTCACGAAGCCAACAGCCCGCGCGCACCGCAGGCCGTGTTCGATCTGGGCGTACCGGTATTCGGCATCTGCTACGGCATGCAGACCATGGCCGAGCAACTGGGCGGCAAGGTTGAAGGTTCCGAGCTGCGTGAGTTCGGTTATGCCCGTGTAGACGTAGTCGGTAAAAGCCGCCTGCTCGACGGCATTGAAGACCACATCGACTCCGACGGCCTGTTCGGCCTGGACGTATGGATGAGCCACGGTGACAAAGTCACCAAAATGCCTTCTGACTTCCACATTCTGGCCAGCACCCCGAGCTGCCCGATTGCCGGTATGTTCAACGACGAACGCGGCTACTACGGCGTTCAGTTCCACCCGGAAGTGACCCACACCAAGCAGGGCGGCCGCATCCTGTCGCGCTTCATCCTCGACATCTGCGGCTGTGAAGCCCTGTGGACGCCGTCGAAGATCGCTGAAGACGCCATCGCCAACATCCGTGCCCAGGTAGGCTCCGACAACGTGTTGCTCGGTCTGTCGGGCGGCGTGGACTCCTCGGTCGTGGCGGCCTTGCTGCATAAGGCCATTGGCGACCAACTGACCTGTGTGTTCGTCGACAACGGCCTGCTGCGCCTGCACGAAGGCGAGCAAGTGATGGCCATGTTCGCAGAGAACATGGGCGTCAAAGTGATTCGCGCCAACGCTGAAGACCAGTTCCTCAACAACCTGGCTGGCGAATCCGATCCTGAGAAAAAGCGCAAGATCATCGGCCGTACCTTTATCGACGTGTTCGATGCCGAATCCTGCAAGCTGGACAACATCAAGTACCTGGCCCAAGGCACCATCTACCCGGACGTGATCGAGTCGGCTGGCGCCAAAAGCGGCAAGGCACACGTCATCAAGTCGCACCACAACGTGGGCGGCCTGCCGGAAGAAATGAACCTCAAGCTGGTTGAACCTCTGCGCGAGCTGTTCAAGGACGAAGTGCGTCGTCTGGGGCTGGAACTGGGCCTGCCGTACGACATGGTCTACCGTCACCCGTTCCCGGGCCCGGGCCTGGGTGTGCGCATCCTGGGTGAAGTGAAGAAGGAATACGCCGACATCCTGCGTCGTGCTGACCACATCTTCATCGAAGAACTGCGCAAGGCCGACTGGTATCACAAAGTCAGCCAGGCATTCGTGGTGTTCCAGCCAGTGAAGTCGGTAGGTGTTGTGGGCGACGGCCGTCGTTACGCCTGGGTTGTGGCCCTGCGTGCGGTAGAAACCATCGACTTCATGACCGCGCGTTGGGCGCACCTGCCTTACGAACTGCTGGAAACCGTAAGCGGTCGCATCATCAACGAAATCGAAGGCATCTCCCGCGTCACCTACGACGTGTCGAGCAAGCCGCCGGCAACGATTGAGTGGGAATAAGTCTGGCCGGTTAACCGGTTCGATGTGAAAAAGGCGGTCAACACTCAGTGTTGGCCGCCTTTTTTGTTTCTCCGGGTTGTCACTGTTCGGCTGTCCGGGGCCTGGTCATTGAGGAGAGCAAGCCTGCGCGCAACCAGTGAGTGAACGACCTAGCGCCGCGCCACATCGGAAAAGTAAAACTTGTCCAGCGTGTGCCGCGACTCGGTGTACTCAAACTGCCGGCCGTCCTGCAAAAACGTCTGGTTGCTGACCACGATCACATGGCTTTGGCCGTCCATGTCCAGGTGTTGCTGATCGTCCTGGCTGCGCGGCACGGCTTCGATGGTGCGCTGGGCGTAGCTGATTTGCAGCTTCAGTTGCTGTTCGATATAGGCATAAATCGAGTGCTGGGCGATGCCTTCGTCCAGCCCCGGGATCAGGTCGGTCACGAAGTGGTTGATGTCCAGAATCACGCGTTTGCCATCGATGCGCCTGACCCGTTTGATGCGGGTGATGGCGCTACCTGCCTCGGCATCAATGTGCTTGTGCAGGGCTCCTTCGAGGGCAACCTGGCTGAACTCGACGACATCGGTGCTGACGTTTTCACCCAGCCGCGGCCAGGTTTCTTGAAAGCTGACGATGCCCCCCAGTTGAAATTCAATCGGGCTGGAAGACAGTACAAACGTCCCTTTGCCATGCACCTTGTGCGCAAAACCGCGCTCCTGCAGTTGCTCAATCGCTTTGCGCACCGTGCCGCGACTGGCGTCGTAGGTGCTCATCAGCTCTGCTTCCGAGGGCAGGCGGGCACCGCGTTGCAGCCGCTCGGTGGTAATGCTGGCAAGCAGATCGCTATAGATCTGGTTGTATTTGGTCATGGCGATGGCTCTATGCCGATGGGTGCTCAGGGCCCGAACCTTAAGGGCAGGGCTCAGGCAGCGCAAGTCTCATAAAGGATTGGGAGTCTTCATACGCAGTTTTCAGAACGTCCTCTCAGACTCAATCCTGTGCCCGCGAATGAAAAATAAAATAACTCAACTCGTCTGTACCAGTTATTGATTTAACTGGTACAGACGAGTATTTTTCGTTTCAGCGTGCTGCCTCAACGACGCGCCATAAAAATAATGACAAGCGGGAGATACGGCATGAGCCACGATTACTCATCCATCGCCAGCGAGCTGCTCAAAAGCCTCGGTGGTGCCGACAACATCGAACAGGCTGCGCACTGCGTCACGCGTCTGCGCCTGGCGCTAAAAGACGTGAATCGGGTCGACAGTGCAGCGCTCAATCAGATCGATCTGGTCAAGGGGTCTTTCTTCAACGGCGGGTTGTTTCAAATCGTGATCGGCCCCGGCGACGTCGAAAAGGTGTATGCCGCCTTACGCGAGCAAACCGGGCTGGCGGCTGCCATCCTGGCTGACGTCAAACAAAAGGGCGTCGACAAGGCCAACGCCATGCAGCGTCTGGTACGGGTGTTTTCGGAGGTGTTCATGCCGATTCTCCCCGCGCTGATCATTGCCGGCCTGTTGATGGGCATCAACAACCTGATCGGCGCCAAGGGCATGTTCATCGAAGGTCAGACCTTGCTTGAGGCCTACCCCAAGCTGGACGGGCTGTGGAGCCTGATCAACATGATGGCCAATACCTCCTTTGTATTTCTGCCCGCGCTGGTCGGCTGGTCGGCAGCCAAACGATTTGGCGGCAGTGAAATCCTGGGCATTGTGCTGGGCCTGATGCTGGTCCACCCCGACCTGCTCAATGCCTGGAACTATGGCAAGGCCGTGGCCGGGCTGGAGGGTCAAAGCCTTCCCTACTTCGACATTTTTGGTCTGTTCCAGATCGAGAGGGTCGGCTATCAAGGGCAAATCCTGCCGATCCTGCTGGCCGCCTATGTGATGAGCGTGATCGAGAAATGGTTGCGTGCGCGGGTGCCCAATGCCATTCAATTACTGGTCGTGCCGATAACGACCATCGTCATTACCGGTGTGCTGGCGCTGGCAATCATCGGCCCGGTAACGCGGCACCTGGGTATTTTGATCACCGAGGGCGTGGTCACGCTGTTCAATCTGGCCCCCCTGATCGGCGGCCTGATTTTTGGCCTGCTGTATGCCCCTATGGTGATTACCGGCATGCACCACATGTTCCTCGCGGTCGACTTGCAGTTGATCTCCACGCAGGGCGGCACCTTTATCTGGCCGATGATTGTGATGTCCAACCTGGCGCAAGGCAGCGCGGCACTCGGGGTTTTCTACATGAGCCGCAATGTGCGTGAGCGCAGCATGGCCTCCACCTCGGCAGTCTCGGCCTATTTCGGAATCACCGAACCGGCCATGTTCGGCATCAACTTGCGTTACAAATTCCCGTTTTATGCGGCGCTCACAGGCTCGGCACTGGGCAGCATTTTCCTGTCGTTAAATCAGGTCCAGGCTTCGGCAATAGGTGTCGGCGGCTTGCCCGGTTTTATCTCGATCATCCCTCAACACATCCCCATGTTCGTGATCGGGATGCTCGTGGCCATCGTGGTGCCGTTCGTCCTGACCTGTGTCCTGAACATGAAAATCATCCGCCCCGGTTTCCGCGTGGCCTGACTTCCGTCATTTGCCGGCAATGACGCAGAGCAAAGCAAGGAACTTGATATGCACGACTGGCAGCGTTCGGTGATCTACCAGATCTACCCCAAGAGTTTTTACAGCCACGCCGGCAATGCCACGGGCGATTTGCTGGGGGTGGTCGACAAGCTCGATTATCTGCAATGGCTGGGGGTCGATTACCTGTGGCTGACGCCGTTTCTGCGTTCGCCCCAGCGGGACAATGGCTACGACATCAGCGACTACTACGCCATTGATCCGAGCTACGGCAGCATGGCCGATTGCGAGCTGCTGATTCTCGAAGCCCGTGCCCGGGGCATCAAGTTGATGCTCGATATTGTGGTCAATCACACCTCCACGGAACACCCCTGGTTTCAGCAAGCCCGCAGCAGCCTCGACAACCCGTATCGAGACTTTTATATCTGGCGCGACCAGCCAAACAATTGGCATTCCAAGTTTGGCGGGTCAGCGTGGGAGTACGAAGCGCAGACTGGCCAGTACTACCTGCACCTGTTTGACCACACCCAGGCCGACCTCAATTGGGACAACCCCACGGTGCGCGCCGAGGTCTATAAATTGATGCGCTTCTGGCGCGACAAAGGCGTGGGCGGTTTCCGTCTGGACGTCATCAACCTGATCTCCAAGCCCGCCGATTTTGCCCAGGATGACAGCGACGGCCGCCGTTTTTACACCGATGGCCCGCGTGTGCACGCTTACCTGCAAGAGATGCACCGCGAGGTGTTCGCCGGGCACGATCTGGTCAGCGTCGGCGAGATGTCTTCGACCTCCCTGCAACACTGCATCCGTTACTCGAATCCGCAGAGCCGTGAGCTGTCGATGACGTTCAATTTTCATCACTTGAAGGTGGACTACCCAAACCAACAAAAGTGGGTGCACGGCGACGTCGATTTCCTGGAGCTCAAACGCATTCTCTCTGACTGGCAGCAGGGCATGCAGGCCGGTGGTGGCTGGAATGCGCTGTTCTGGTGTAACCACGATCAGCCCCGCGCCGTTTCGCGCTTTGGTAATGACGGCGAGTACCGCGTGCTGTCGGCCAAAATGCTGGCCACCGCCCTGCATGGCTTGCAAGGCACACCCTTTGTCTATCAGGGTGAAGAAATAGGCATGACCAACCCGGGCTTCGAGCACATCGAACAGTACCGCGACGTCGAAACCTTGAACATCTACCGCCTCAAGCGCGACGCAGGCGAGTCCCATGCCGGGTGCATGGCCGCGATCATGCAAAAGTCGCGGGACAACGGCCGCACCCCGATGCAATGGGACCATCAGCCGAATGCGGGTTTCAGCAGCGCCCGGCCCTGGATAGACCTGCCTGACAATGCCGCCCGCATCACGGTCCAAGACCAGCGCAATGACCCGTCTTCGGTGTTGCACCACTACCGCCACCTGATTGCCTTACGTCGCGCTGAGCCGTTACTGCAACACGGCAAATATCGCCCGTTATTGTTGGAGCACCCGCACGTCTGGGCCTACCTGCGCGAGGGCGATGACGAGCGATTACTGGTGCTCAACAACTTTTACGGCATGCCCTGCGATATCGAATTGCCTGCTGAGGTCATCAGCGAGCACATGCCGCAGCGTGTACTCATCAGCAACTACGACGACTGCCCGCAGCGAACGCGACGCATCACGTTAAGGCCCTACGAATCGTTCGTCCTGCACGTGCAGTCCTGAAGCGCATTCAGCCTTGCAGGCCGCGTTGTGCGGTCTCAAGCAGCCTGTTGCAGCGGCGACAGGCGTTTTGCCCGCAGCGTTTTACCCATAAAAATAAAAAAAGGTGGATGTATGAACTCAACACTCAACCGCAGCGTAATCGCCGCGTGCTTAGGCTTGCTTGCGCCCTTGCCATCACAGGCCCTGGAGTTCTCGGGCTACCTGCGCAGTGGCGTTGGCAACGCGCTCAACGGTGGAAAACAAACCTGTTTCAAGCTCCCCGGCGCTGAAACCAAATACCGGCTGGGCAACGAGTGCGAGCAGTACGCGGAGCTGGAACTTCGCCAGGACATTTTGACCCTCGATGACGGCTCGGTGCTCAGCGTCGACGGCATGGCGTCGTTTTATAACCGGTATAACCGCCAGCTCACCTTCCAGGGGGAGAACGGTTCGGTGCGCATGCCCCAGCTGTATGCACAATGGTCGAACCTGCCGAGTCTCAATGGCGGTTCGCTGTGGGCCGGGCGCCGTTACTACAAACGTAACGACATCCACATCTCTGATTTCTACTACTGGAACCAGAGCGCCACAGGCGGGGGCATCGAAGATGTACTGATCGGCGGCCTGAAATACAGCTACGCCTTGTCCCGCAAAGACAGCCTGTATCAAAAAGACCCTGTCACCCGTCACGACGTTAACGTGGCCGGATTCAAGGTCAATCCCGGGGGCGAGCTGGAGTTTGGTCTGACCTACCTGGAAAAGCCTTCGCGCAGCAATGCCCACAGCGGTTGGGCGATCACCGCCCAGCATGTGCAAAACGACTTTTTGGGCGGCCGCAACAAGTTCGCAGTGCAGTACGGCGAAGGGGCGGGCACGGGACTCGGTTACACCGGCAATACTCAACTGGACAACAGCAGCAAACGCTATCGCCTGGTTGAGTTTTTCGACTGGCAAGTGACACCGCGTTTTGGCGGCCAAATCGAAGCGGTCTACCAAAAGGACGTTCGTCCCCAGGGTGGCAATCAGCACTGGACGTCGCTTGGCGTACGCCCGGCCTACGCGATCAGTGAGCAATTCAAACTGGTGACGGAGCTGGGCCACGATCAAGTCAGGGCCGCAGACGGCACCCGCACCCTGAGCAAATTCACCTTCGCGCCCACCTGGTCGCCCAAGGGGCCCGGCTTTTGGGAGCGCCCCGAAATTCGCCTGTATTACACCTATGCCCGCTGGAACAAAGCTGCGCAGCTCGCCGCCAATCAATTGGACGCCGGTTCGGCGTTATCTGACAGCGGCGCGTTTGGCAGGGCGCGGCATGGTTCAAACATGGGGTTGCAGGTCGAGTACTGGTGGAAATAAGCGACGCTGCCGGGGCTCGCACGCCATCGGCACTCAAACTCTCTATTGCAGGTGAAGTCATGGTTACACCCTCACAACTGGAACTGCTGGCGCCCCTGTCGGGAATCGTGCGTGCACTTGATGATGTCCCCGACCCGGTGTTTTCCAGTCGCCTGATGGGCGACGGCGTGTGCATCGATCCAACGTCGCAGATGTTGTGCGCCCCGCTGGCGGGCGTCGTCACTAACGTGCAGCACACCGGGCATGCCCTGAGCATCACCCATGACAGCGGCGTGCAGGTGCTGCTGCACATTGGCCTGGACACGGTGAACCTTCAAGGCAAAGGTTTCATCGCGCAGGTGGAAGACGGCCAGCGTGTTGAGGCCGGGCAACCGTTGATCGAGTTTGATGCCGATTACCTGGCGCTTCATGCGCGCAGTTTGCTGACGTTGATGCTGGTCATCAGCGGCGAAGCGATTCAGTCGCTGGCGCAATGCGGGGTGAAGGTCGAGACCGGTCAGCCTGTGTTGCACGTGCACGTGAAAACAGGGACGCAACCTGCGTCCGCCAGCCATGAAGATCGTCCAGTGTTGCATTCGCAGGCCGTGTTGCTGCCCAACCCCAACGGCCTGCATGCGCGTCCGGCTGCGGTTTTGGCTCAGGCTGCAAAAGGTTTTGCTGCGCGTGTTCAACTGCATCGCCAGCACGACAGCGCCAACGCCAAGTCGCTGGTAGCGATCATGGCGTTGCAAACCGCGTATGCAGACAGCGTTTACCTCAGTGCTGCGGGGCCGGATGCCGACGCGGCCATCCGTGAGCTGTCCGAGTTGCTGGCACAAGGATGCGGCGAAGAGGTTGAGTTTGTGGTGTTGGCTCCTGACCCGCAACCCGTCGCCAATGATGAGGTGTCAGATGTGCTGCGCGGGGTGTGCGCCTCCACGGGGTCGGCGTATGGGTATGTGGTGCACGTGGCGCAAAGCGCGCTGGAAGTGGTCGAACAGGCCAGCGAGGCACAACGCGAACATGCGGCGCTGCAACACGCGCTGGACCGTGCGGCCATTGAGCTGCAAGGCTTGCGCGATGACGCAGCAAGTCCGGCGCAGAGTGAGATCTTTCGGGCTCATCAGCAGCTGTTGCAAGACCCGAGTTTGGTGGAGCATGCCGCTGAACTGATCAACTCCGGCAAAAGTGCGGCCTTCGCTTGGCGCAATGCCACCGAAGCCACCGGGGCGTTATTCAAAGGGTTGGGCAGTCCGTTACTGGCGGAGCGGGCGCTGGATCTCGAAGACGTGGGGCTGCGCGTGCTGAAACGGATTCTCGGCGTGGATGACAGTGCGCTGGCATTGCCCGATCAGGCGATATTGGTGGCGGAACAACTGACGCCCTCGCAAACGGCCAGGCTGGATACCCGCAAAGTCGTGGGATTTGCCACCGTGGGCGGAGGGGCTACCAGCCATGTCGCCATTTTGGCCCGTGCCCTGGGCATCCCGGCGTTGTGTGGGGTGTCACCTCAGGTGCTGGCGCTGGCCAGCGGCTTGCCGGTTTTGTTGGATGCCGATGCGGGTCAGTTGCACTTGCAGCCCGATATCAAACAGGTAGAGCGGCTGGGTGAGCAGCGCGCACTGCGTCAGGACCGGCACCAGCGGGATTTGCAACACGCGTCCTTGGCCGCCTGCACCCGCGACGGGCACCCGGTTGAGATCACGGCCAACATTGCCTCGCGGGCAGAAGCTGAACACGCGATGACGCTGGGCGCCCACGGTGTCGGGCTGCTGCGCTCGGAGTTTTTGTACCTGGATCGCAACCGCGCCCCTTCCCATGACGAACAAGTGGCGACTTACAGCGAGATTGCTCGCTCCGTAGGCCTTGACCGCCCGTTAGTCGTGCGCACGCTGGATGTGGGCGGCGACAAGCCGCTGGCCTACGTGCCGATGACCAGTGAAATCAACCCGTTTCTGGGCATGCGCGGGATCCGTTTATGCCTTGAACGCCCTCAATTGTTGCGCGACCAATTGCGCGCCATTCTGAGCTGTGCCGGGCTAACACAGTTGCACATCATGCTGCCGATGGTGACGAATCTGTCGGAGCTTCGAATTGCACGGCAAATGGTGCAGGAGGAGGCGCAACGGTTGGGGCTCGCCCACTTGCCCAAGCTGGGCATCATGATCGAAGTGCCCGCCGCTGCCTTGATGGCCGATCTGTTTGCACCGGAGGTGGATTTCTTCTCGATTGGCACCAACGACCTGACTCAATACACCTTGGCCATGGACCGCGATCATCCGCGTCTGGCCCGTCAGGCCGACAGCTTGCACCCGGCAGTGCTGCGTTTGATCGCTCACACGGTCCGGGCAGCCCACGCCCACGGCAAGTGGGTGGGCGTCTGTGGCGCCTTGGCGTCCGAGCCGTTGGCGGTGCCGGTGCTGCTGGGCCTGGGAGTGGATGAGCTGTCGGTCAGCGTGCCGCTGATCCCGGCGATCAAGGGGCGGGTGCGCGAGATCGATTTCAAGGCCTGTAAGGTTTTGGCAGAAAAGGTGCTGGCGCTTGAAAGTGCCGAGCATGTACGAGCCACCTTGCAGCCTCAATCTGTGGGTGTGGAGTTCTGAATATGTTTGAAAAAATGCGTCAGGCGCTCTGGAAAGCGCTGAGCCCGGATCTGGTGCCCGATGCGGCCAGTGCTGCCTCATCCTTGCTGGACAGCGCTGTGTTGGCGGCCTTGGGCGGGGCCGATAACGTTAAATCCGAACAAAAAGTCGCACTGACCCGCGTGCGTGTCGAAGTGTGCGATGCCTCGAAAATGGCCGCGCATGTGCAGGCCTTACCCAACGTCATGGTCTTTGCCAATGGCGTGGTGCATGTGCTCGACGGCAGTTAACCCACGTTTCGGGGTGCGGCCCTTCGCCACCCCGGCCTTACTGTTTCTCAACTGCAGGTGTATCGTATTCGCCTTTTGCGGGCCTTGAGCCTGTTTACGATACGAGAGGTAGTTGAGCCCATGTCCTTTACCCGTCGACAAATACTCGGTGGTTTGGCCGGCCTGGTCGTGGTGGGTGTCGGGGCGGGTGGCGCTTCGCGCTACTGGCTGGGAAAAATGGCGGACGCCGAGGCGGGCCACGATTACGAACTGATTGCCGCGCCGCTGGACGTTGAGCTGGTGCCCGGCCACCAAACCGAAGCCTGGGCCTTTGGTCCTTCGGCGCCGGGCACCGAGCTGCGGGTGCGCCAGGGCGAATGGCTGCGGGTACGCTTTATCAACCACCTGCCAGTGCCCACCACCATTCACTGGCACGGTATCCGCCTGCCGCTGGAAATGGACGGCGTGCCTTATGTTTCCCAGTTGCCGGTATTGCCGGGCGAATACTTCGACTACAAATTCCGGGTGCCGGACGCTGGCAGCTACTGGTATCACCCACACGTCAACAGTAGCGAAGAACTGGGCCGCGGGCTGGTGGGGCCGCTGATTGTCGAGGAGCGCGAGTCAACCGGCTTTGAGCACGAGCGCACGTTGAGCATCAAAAACTGGCACGTGGATGAGGAGGGCGGATTCATGCCATTCAGCATCACCCGCGAAGCCGCACGCGGCGGGACGGCCGGGCGCCTGTCCACGATCAACGGCAGCCACGTGCCGACTATCGAACTGCCTGCCGGGCAAATCACCCGTGTGCGCCTGCTTAACCTCGATAACACCTTGACCTACCGCATTAACATTCCGGGGGTGGAGGCCAAAATCTACGCGCTGGACGGCAACCCCATCGCACCAAGGCCGCTGGGCAAGGAGTACTGGCTGGGCCCCGGCATGCGCATTTGCCTGGCAATCAAGGCGCCTGCCGAAGGCGAAGAATTGTCCCTGCGTGACGGGCCTGTGCGCCTAGGCACGTTGCGTGCGGTCGCCAGCCCCGGTTCAGCAACGCAATGGCCGCCCGCACTGCCTGCCAATCCGATCGCCGAGCCGGACGTGGCGAACGCCGAAAAACTCAATTTCAACTTTGAATGGGTAGGGTCGGTGTCGGTCAATCAAAGCGGCGATCAACCCCCGAGCCTGTGGCAAATCAACGGCGTTGCCTGGGACATCAAGGACAAGACCTGCGCTGATCGGCCGATCGCCAAACTCAAATTGGGGCAAAGCTACATCTTCGAATTGAAGAACATGACCCAGTACCAGCATCCGATCCATTTGCACGGCATGACCTTTAAGGTGCTGGCGTCCAATCGCAAAAAAATCACCCCGTATTTCACCGACACCTATTTGTTGGGTAAAAACGAGCGTGCCCGCGTGGCGTTGGTGGCGGATAATCCCGGCGTGTGGATGTTCCACTGCCATGTGATTGACCACATGGAAACGGGCCTGATGGCCGCTATTGAGGTTTCCTGATGCGACAAGGGCGTCAACCCCGGATCATCGACCGCAGCCGCGATCAAGACTACATGCGAGAAGCGCTGGCCCTCGCGGCCCAGGGCGCGGCCCTGGGTGAAGTACCCGTGGGGGCAGTGCTGGTGCAAAACGGCGAGATTATCGGGCGCGGTTTCAACTGCCCGATCAGCGGTCACGACCCCAGCGCCCATGCTGAAATGGTCGCCATCCGTGCCGCAGCCGCTTCGGCCTGCAACTACCGCCTGCCGGGCAGCACGCTGTACGTCACGCTGGAGCCGTGCAGCATGTGCGCGGGCCTGATCGTGCATTCGCGGGTGTCACGCGTGGTGTATGGCGCGCTGGAGCCCAAGGCCGGGATTGTGCAGAGTCAGGGGCAGTTCTTCACCCAGGGCTTTCTCAACCACCGGGTGCTGTTTGAAGGCGGGGTGCTTGCCGACGAATGCGGCGCGATCCTGAGCGATTTTTTCAAGGCCCGTCGCGCCAAACCGCCGTTGTAGCGGCTGACGCGTCGCGGGTTAGCGGCGGATCACTTGCGGGCAACAATCACTGCGCGCATCGGCGCAGGCAAACCCTCGATGGTTTTGCTGTGGTCGTTGGGGTCGAGGTAGTCGCTCAACGACTGGAACTTCATCCACTCCGTCGCCCGCTGCTCCTGGACGGTGGTAATGCTCACGTCCACACAGCGCACATCGCTGAAACCGGCGCGCCGCAACCAACGCTCCAGCGCCGGAATCGACGGCAGGAACCACACGTTGCGCATCTGTGCGTAGCGGTCTTCCGGCACCAGCACTTGATTCTCGTCGCCTTCAATCACCAAGGTTTCCAGCACCAGCTCGCCGCCCTTGACCAGGCAGTCCTTGAGCGCCAGCAAATGCTCGATGGGTGAGCGGCGGTGGTAGAACACGCCCATGGAAAACACGGTATCGAAGCCTTCAAGGTTCGGTGGCAGGTCTTCGAACGGGAAGGGCAAATGCCACGCGGCGTCTTGCTGCAAGAAGCGCTGCACGGCCTGGAACTGACAGAAAAACAGCCAGTTCGGGTCAACGCCGATGACGCTGTGGGCACCTGCGCCCAGCATGCGCCACATGTAGTAGCCGTTGCCGCAGCCCACATCGAGGATGCGTTTACCGTTGAGATCGATGTGCGGCGCGACCCGCGACCATTTCCAGTCCGAGTGCCATTCGGTGTCGACATGCACACCGAACAGGTCAAACGGGCCTTTACGCCACGGCGACAGGCCCATCAGTGCCTGACGCATCCGCGCGCGGGTTTCGTCGTCGCAGTCGGTGTCGAGGGTCAGCCCGTTGAGCAAGTCGATTTCGGTGGGCTTGACGTCAGGTAACGCGTCCAGGGCGCTCTGCCAGCGTTCAAGGTCGCCATGGCCTTTTTCCATTTTGATGTCGAGCTGAGCTTGCAGGGTGTTGGCCCATTCAGCCAGGGGCGTACCGGCCAGACGCCGGGCAAGAGGGGAAAGATCAATCATGGCAAGGCAATCAACGAGGCAAAGTTAAGACACTGGAACCACGGCACGACTTTCGAGAACCCGGCCGCGAGCAAGCGTTCACGGTGTTCTTCGAGGCTGTCGGGCTTCATGACGTTTTCGATGGCGCTGCGTTTTTGCGCGATCTCCAGATCGCTGTAGCCATTGGCGCGTTTGAAGGCAATGTGCAAGTCAGTGAGCAGGGCATGTTCTTCGGCGTCATTGAAGCGCAGCTTCTCCGACAGAATCAGCGCGCCGCCCGGCAACAGCGATTGGCGGATGCGCCCGAGTAAAGCCAGCCGTTGCTCGGGGGCTATGAATTGCAGGGTGAAGTTCAGCGCAACCACCGAAGCGGGTTCGAACGCCAGCGCCAGAATGTCGCCTTCGATCACCTCAACCGGCAACAGCTCCTGAAACATCGAGTTTTGCCCGTTCAGGTATTCGCGGCAGCGTTCGACCATCGCCGCCGAGTTGTCCACCGCAATGACCTTGCACCCTTCGCTGCGCACATGGCGGCGTAACGCCTGCGTCACCGCACCCAGCGAGCTGCCCAGGTCATAAAGGACACTGTTTGGTTGGGCGAATTGCGCAGCCAGCACACCGAGGTTTTCCACAATGGTCGGGTAACCGGGCACCGAGCGTTTGATCATGTCCGGGAACACCCGCACCACGTCTTCGTTAAAGGCGAAGTCCGGCACCTGGGCCAGGGGCTGGGCGAAAATACGGTCGGGTTCTTTGCTCACGAGGGTTCCGGCGATGGAAATTTAAAAGGGGCGGCATTTTAGCCAAGTTGGCGCCGGAGTGCGCGGTCTGTCTGATAAACCGCGCAGCATTCTGAACATGCCTACACAGTGTCAGGGGCATTCACACAATGATGACGAGACACTCACGTGGCCGGTCAGGGTGATGTTCTTCTGCTCGCTGTCCTGCGCGGTGAACGTGAACTCACGGATGTAATACGCGTGGTCGATGATGTCCAGCGTCAAGGCGCCGCTTATCCCTTCGCAGTTGTAATAGATTTCATTGCCACCGACGACAGCGAACTCCACATACGACAAGCCCTGAATCGGTCCGGGTTCACCCTGTTTGAACGTGTGTGTTCCGCTTTCAATACCCAGGTCAACAATGAAATTAATTACCCGGTATTCGTACGAACCAAAGGTTGCAGCTGAGGCTGCAATGGAAAGGGTGTTGAGGCCGCTGCCTAACATGATGTCATCGGCTTTGAAATCAGCGCGGTCAGTAATGGTGGCCGACGCGTCGCTGATCAGTGCCTGTTTATGGCGTGGCGAATGCTTGGGGCTTGGCTTGAGTGTGCCTTTGACTCTGTCTTTGCCGCGGGTAGAAAAGTGATTGGCCATCATCGAACCCTCGCTGACTGATTGGGTGTACGGAGACGGTATTAATGATGGCTGCGGGCATGGCGTCTACTGTCATAAATAACACTTGAGGGGTCAGCGTTTGCCCTGGCTGAACGCCGATGCGGCAATGCCCCATTGGCCGAGCCAGTAGCTGAGAATAATCAGGTACGGCGCCGCACCGAACTTAACCACGAAGCGGTCAATTCCGATCAGGCTGTCGGAGACCACAAACGCCAGTGCGCCGCCCGCTGCCAGCCACGTCGAGCGTGCAGGTACATCAGTCCCCACGCGGGCGAAGGCGCGCCACAGCATGGCGCTGATCGTGAAGGCGTAGACAAAAACTGGAATCAGCATCTCCCCCAGGCCATGGCTGGCCATGACGCTCAACAAACCGGCACCGGCTGCCAGCGCCAGTATCAGGGGCAGTGCTGCGAGACGGCGGCAATCGGCCAGATAGGCCTTGAGGTAAGCCAAATGGGCCAGCAGAAACGCCCCGAGGCCAAACACAAACAAGTCCACGGGCCAAGCCAGCAGCAGGTCACCGAGCAACGAAAA
The DNA here is from genome assembly GCF_012985765.1 of Pseudomonas sp. WS 5071. Taxonomy (NCBI): domain Bacteria; kingdom Pseudomonadati; phylum Pseudomonadota; class Gammaproteobacteria; order Pseudomonadales; family Pseudomonadaceae; genus Pseudomonas; species Pseudomonas sp. WS 5071. Next base: position 75,458 of record NZ_JAAQWY010000026.1, read on the forward strand.
CAGCAAACCGATACTGATCCAGCGCCGGTAAAGGCTGGGCGGCGCATCTTGCAGCCAGCCGAGCAATGCCAGCACGGGCAGGGGTTTGCTCAGCAGGCACAACAGCGTGGAGTGCATGTTCACGCCGTACAGATACGCGGCGGCCCCCATGACAGCGAGGATCAGCCATGGCATGTCAGTTCACCGTAACAGGGCAGTCAAACACGTGAGCGGGTTCGGCCTCAGGCTCCCAAGGCTGTTGATACGTCAGGCGCAGGCGACCGGTGCCCGGGGCAAATGCTTGAAAGCGCCAGGTGGATTGCCCGCCGCTGCCCAGTAACTGGCCACTGTCGGCGCTTTTGTAGACTTCTGGGCCGAGGCTGCGTAACACGCCGCCTGCCGAATCCTGAATGGCCCAGCGGTAACCGGTCGTGGGGTTACTGGGCAGGGTCAGCGTCAGGTTTTGCCCCGTGTGCAATTGCATCGGGCAGTCACTTTGTTCTTCCACAATCACGTTATGTGCCGGTTGCTGAGCGCAAGCTGTCAGCAAGGTGAAACTGAGCAAGGGGATCAGACGCGCGGGGGACATTGAAGGCTCCGTCGGGACAATAACAAGCGCGCAGCATAACCCAAGACGGCTATCGGGCTATGCCACGCGGTCAAAGTCGCGAGCGGGCCTTAATAATTGAATGAGGCGTGAGGAGGGGTCACCGTGAAGTCGCCGCAGACCTCAAAAGGGTCGGTCAGATGGTCTGTACCTTCAAAGGTGAACAGGCGTGCGCTGTAGCAGCTCTCGATCACAGACAAGTGCAGGGTGCCCACCTCGGCCTGAGTCAGGTGATACACCAGGTCGCCATTTTTCTCGATGCATTCTGTGTAAGACATATCTCTGACCGGACCCTGCTGCCCGCGTTTGTACAGGTAAATGCCGGACTGGATATTGACGTCCAGAGTCAAGGACACGCAACGATACTGCGGCGATCCGAAGTCTTCGAATTCTGCGGTAATCACAATCTTTTTTTGGCTGCTGGCAAAGGTGATTTCCTGCGCTTCGAACAGATGGCGGCAAGACACCTCGGCCCTCATCTCACCCGTTGTTCTGGGATGGAACAGCGGTGTGCCCAAAGCCTTCTGCCATATAACAGCAGGGTTTCCATATCCAGGGTGTTGCAGTGCCATGATCTAAGCCCATCCAGCGCTAACGGTTCTGGGCCTATTAGTGACGGGATTGGATTTTGTGTCTACTGACAGAATTGACAGGGGGTTTGAGATGAAGATGTGACAGCGCCGCCGCTGTGGGGCGGCGGCGCTGTCATCGGGAACGTTCTACGGTTTAAAACAGCACTTTGGCCACGTCATTGAACCGTTTGGCAAAGTGCACGGTGATGCCTTCTTTCAAGTAGTCCGGCAGTTCCTCGAAATGGCCCCGGTTGGCTTCGGGCAGGATCAATTCATGGATTTTCTGCCGACGTGCCGCGATGACTTTCTCACGCACGCCACCAATCGGGAGTACGTGCCCGGTGAGGGTCAGCTCGCCGGTCATGGCGATGCCCTTTTTCGGCGGCTGGTTGCGTGCCAGCGACAGCAGTGCGCTGGCCATGGTCACACCGGCGCTTGGGCCATCTTTGGGTGTGGCGCCTTCGGGCACGTGCAAATGCACGAACGCTTCATCGAAGAACTTGGGGTCGCCGCCAAACTGCTTGAGATTGGAGCTGACATAGCTGTAGGCGATCTCTGCCGACTCTTTCATCACATCCCCTAGCTGCCCGGTCAGCTTGAACCCGCGATTGAGGGTATGGATGCGCGTCGCTTCGATTGGCAGGGTCGCGCCGCCCATGCTGGTCCAGGCCAACCCGGTAATCACGCCCGTACCGCTGATGACTTGTTCATTGCGGAACACCGGCATGCCCAACGAAGCTTCGAGGTCTTTGGGGCCGATTTTGATCACCGCCTTCGGGTCTTCCAGCAATTTGACCACGGCCTTACGCACCAGTTTGCCGAGCTGCTTCTCCAACTGACGCACCCCGGCTTCGCGGGCATAGCCATCGATCACGGCGCGTAAGGCGCTGTCGCTGATGCTCAGGCTGTTTTTGGAAACACCGGCTTTCTCCAACTGTTTGGGCCACAGATGGCGCTTGGCAATTGCCACCTTTTCTTCCGTGATGTAACCCGACAGGCGAATCACCTCCATCCGGTCAAGCAACGGCCCCGGAATGGAATCCAGCGTGTTGGCGGTGCAGACGAACAGCACCTTGGACAGGTCCAGGCGTAAATCCAGATAGTGGTCGAGGAAATCGACGTTCTGTTCCGGATCAAGGGTTTCGAGCAGGGCGGACGCGGGGTCGCCCTGGAAGCTCTGGCCCATCTTGTCGATCTCGTCGAGCATGATGACCGGGTTCATCACTTCGACGTCTTTGAGGGCCTGCACCAGCTTGCCCGGCTGGGCACCGATGTACGTGCGACGATGGCCTTTGATCTCGGCTTCGTCACGCATGCCGCCGACACTGAAGCGGTAGAACGGCCGCCCCAGGGACTCGGCGATCGATTTGCCGACGCTGGTTTTACCCACGCCCGGCGGGCCAACCAGCAACACGATCGAACCACTTACCGAACCCTTGTAGGCGCCGACCGCCAGAAATTCGAGGATACGGTTTTTGATGTCATCCAGCCCCGCATGGTGGGCGTCGAGCACCTTGCGGGCATGCTTGAGGTCGAGTTTGTCTTGCCCGAACACACCCCAGGGCAGCGATGTTGCCCAATCCAGATAGTTGCGGGTGACCGCGTATTCCGGTGAGCCGGTTTCCAGAATCGACAGTTTGTTCAGTTCCTCGTCGATGCGCTTTTGCGCCTGAGCCGTCAGGGTCTTGCCTTCCAGACGCTGCTTGAACTGTTCGATGTCCGCGCTGCGGTCGTCTTTGGTCAGACCCAGTTCCTGCTGGATCACCTTGAGCTGTTCCTTCAGAAAGAACTCACGCTGGTGCTCGCCGATTTTCAAGTTCACTTCGGCGGAGATTTCTTTTTGCAGGCGCGCAACTTCAACTTCCTTGCGCAGCATTGGCAGGACTTTCTCCATGCGTTTGAGCATGGGCACGCAATCGAGCACTTCTTGCAGCTCATTGCCGGTTGCCGACGTCAGCGCGGCCGCGAAATCGGTTAGCGGCGACGGATCGTTAGGGCTGAAGCGATTGAGGTAGTTTTTCAACTCTTCGCTGTACAGCGGGTTGAGCGGCAACAGCTCCTTGATGGCATTGATCAGCGCCATGCCATAAGCCTTCACCTCATCGGTGGGCTCCTTGGGCTGCTGCGGGTATTCGACTTCCACCAGATACGGCGGGCGGTGATGTTTGAGCCACATGCTGATGCGCACACGGGTCAGGCCTTGGGCCACAAATTGCAATTTGCCGTTTTCGCGGCTGGCGTGATGCACTTTTACCAGCGTGCCGTATTCCGGGAGGCTGGACGTGTCGAAGTGGCGAGGGTCATCCGGTGGCGTATCGACAAAAAACAGGGCCAGCGAGTGATGGGGTGATTTGCTGACCAGCTCCAGTGTTTCGGCCCACGGCTCTTCATTGACGATGACCGGCAGCACTTGTGCCGGGAAGAACGGGCGGTTGTGAATCGGGATGATGTAAACCTTGTCGGGCAGATTCTGCTCCGGCAACGCCAGTTCAGTTCCGGCCGAGTGGGGTGTGTGTACGGATTCCGTGTGTTCTATGTCTGCGTATTCAGGGGTGTTATCCGGGAAATCTTGCTGGTCGCTCATGGGGCACCTGCGCAATGGGGTATGGGGGTTAGATGGGGCGCGGTGTCAGTGGTTTCAATGGTGAAACGTTTTTCATGCGCTCGCCGCTGCCAAAGCTTCGCCGTGGAGCGTAGACGATGAGCACCTGAGCACGGATGAGTGCATGCGATTGAACGGCGCAAAGCGCCTGCTGGTGATTGATAAAACCTTGCGCGAGGTTCGCGTTCGCTAGGCCTTTGTCGCCAACAACTTGACGGTAGACGGCCCGAAATTATTAGGCGATCTTCTGCTGAGCGACAGTTACGACTTATAACAATAAAGATGGAGCAAGCGGCCACCTGGCAGGCTGCCTGCAAGGCGCACAAGGAGCGCGTATGCCTCAGGGAATCAGCGCAATGACGCGGTGTGCCGAGGGCGTGGCATGAAGCTGCGCAACAGTTTTCAGGCGCGCATCAGCCTGTTTTTGGCGATGCTCCTGCTGTTGGTCATTGGCGCGGTGTATTTCGCGGTCAAAGCCGTCACGATCACGGTGGCCCGCGATCAGGCCGAAGAACAACTGCGTACCGGCACACGGGTGTTCGAGCGGTTCATGGATTTGCGTTGGCGACGCATCCAGTACGGCCTCAACTGGCTGACCAATGACTCGGACTTCCGTCAGGCTGCACTCAATGGTAATCGCGCTCAAATCAACGCCGCGCTGCAAGAGTTTGAGCCGAGCATCCGGGGCAGTGAACTGTTCGTGCTGGATCTGCAGGGCAACATCATCACCAGCACCCTCAAAGCGTTACCGGCGGGGCAGCCCTTTCCCTACGCCAAAGCCTTGAGGCTGGCGCGCCGACATTCTCAATCGATGGTCATTGGCGTGCTGGATGATCGCCCGTACATGATGGTGCAAAGCGTGGTACTGGCACCGTTGCCCGTGGTGCGCGTGGTGTCGGGCATGCCGATGGACGACGTGTTTGCTCACGAGTTGCGCTCACTGAGCAACCTTGAAGTGTCATTCATGACCATCAAACAGGGCGATAACGGCGTGCTCAGCAGCACCCAGCCTGACGTCATGAACGCCAGCATCGAGCAGTTTTTGAGCGATCACGCGCCCGGTATGAAGGTTCACTTCAGCGTATTTCATGGCAAGCGTTTTCTCGGGCAGCTACTGCAACTGGCCAATTCTGGGGACCCGGCCAACGGGCAAGTGCTCGCGCTTCTGCAAAGCCCGCTGGACCAGACCATGCACGCATTCAACGCCCTGGATCGCAAGTTTCTGTGGATATCCCTTGGCGCGTTGCTGCTGTCTTTGTTCGGGGCCTTATGGCTGGCGCGCGCGGTGTCGCGTCCGGTCAGTTTGCTGGCCGAGGCCGCTCAGCGAATCGGGCGCGGCAACTACGAGGTTCCGGTAGAACTCAAGCGTAAGGATGAACTGGGCTTTTTGGCCAAGGCGATCAACGCGATGCAGAGCGGAATCGCGCTGCGCGAGCAGCAACTGGCACATAACGCGCTGCACGACGCACTGACCGGCTTGCCCAACCGCGCACTCGCCATGGAGCGATTGGGCAGCGCCATCAGTGCGCGAAGGGGGGTGGTGCTGATTTATCTGGGCGTCGAAAACTACCGGGTTATCAACGAAAGTTTCGGCCAGGACGGCATGGAATTGATCATGCGCGAAATCAGCCGCGTCATGCTCGACACGTTGCACACGCGGGACACCGCTGCGCGCATCACCGGCAATGAATTTTTACTGCTACTGGAAAGCACCCTGGTCGATGCCGCGGTGGCCGTGGCCGACAGGCTCTACCGGCTGTTGAATCGACCGCTGAGCATCGACGGGCATGAGGTGTCGCTGGAAATCTGCATGGGCATTGCGGCCTATCCGATTAATGGGCAAAGCGTCGAAGAGCTGATCAGCCGCGCCGCGCTTGCCCGACGGGATGCCGCTGCGCTGCCGGGTTACTTGCAGGTTTACCAGCAGGACCGCGACCTGGCCCATCAACGGCAAATCCAGTTGATACGCGACGTGCGCAGCGCGGCAAGCGAGGGCGAGCTGTTTTTGCTCTACCAGCCCAAGCTGGATATCCGCAGCGGCCAAGTGCATCAGGCGGAAGCGCTACTGCGCTGGCGCCATCCGGAGCTGGGCGTGGTGTCGCCTGCCGAATTCATCCCGCTGGCCGAACGCACTGGCAGCATGCCGTTGCTCACGCAATGGGTCATTGAGGAGGGCGTGCGCCAATTGGCCGAGTGGAACCGCAAAGGGCTGCACCTGCAACTTTCACTCAACATATCGGCGGCGGATTTACAGGGCGAAGACTTGCTGTTGAGCGTCGAAGCCTTGCTCTCGCGCTATCAAGTGTCGGCCGGGCAATTGATTTTCGAAATCACCGAAAGTGCGGTCATGCGCGACCCGGAGCATTCACTCAGCGTGCTGGAAAAACTGCGCGAGGGCGGCATTGGCCTGTCGGTGGACGATTTCGGCACCGGCTATTCGTCACTGGCGCACCTCAAACGGCTACCGGTACAAGAGTTGAAAATCGACCAGTCATTTATTCGTAACCTTGACGAGCGCAGTGAAGACGCGGTCATCGTGCGTTCGACCCTGGAGATGAGCCATAACCTGGGGTTAAAGGTCGTGGCCGAAGGCGTGGAATACCAGCACACCCTTGACCTTCTGCAGCGCTGGCAATGCGACACGGCCCAGGGTTACCTGATCAGTCGCCCGTTGGAGGTTTCAGCGTTTGAAACATGGCTGTCGCGACTGGAGGAAACGGCCTGAAAATACGTTTTGCGACGGGCTTCGTGGCGGCATTAACTTTCCAGAGTCCATGCCGCTATACCGGTGTCGAGAAGCGCGAAGAGCATGCTGGGCGCCACGTCATCTGGCAGATTGCATCCCTGCGCAGTACCTACAAGGTTGAGCATCCATTTCGAGTGATCAAGCGTGAGTTTGGTTATACGAAAGTGCGTTTGCGAGGCTTGGTGAGAAACACTGCTCAGAGGATGACGCTGTTCGTCCTGTAGAGCCTTTGGATGGCGCGTCGATATTTACTCTCCAGCGCAGGAGAGGTGCGTCCGTAATGAGGGAGATAGTTGCTGCGAGGAGCGTTCAGCGGCAAACTTGGATGGAAGAGGTGGCAGACTTGATCGGTTTTGAACGGCTGCCGTTTATTGAAAGCACCTATGGCTCAGCAGTCGAAAGATAACGGCCTACTTCAGACCATCCTTAAGGCTATTACAAGAAAAGTAGCTAAACTTAGGCAGGCTTTGCGTTTAATTGAGCGTGAACCTGATGAGCTAACTGATGAAATCGAAATAGGCTGGAGCAACACGGTACGGCCATGGTGGGGATTGAGAATTTATTACAAATAAGTCGTAACTAAATACATCTAAGGAATCTCCGAACAAGCCTTCAGTTATGCGAGAATCCCCGCAACACCTGATCCGAGCCGCCCATGAGCCAGATGAGCTTTTCCGACTTTGAGTACGCCGGCAAGCGCAAGCAAACCCGCCGAGAGCGCTTCCTCGCCGAAATGGATCAGGTGGTGCCCTGGGCAGGCCTGCTGGAGCTGATCGAACCGTTCTACCCCAAGGCCGGCGGCGGTAGAAAACCCTATCCTCTGGAAACCATGCTGCGCATCCA